>JBBTCR010000725.1:0-8550 GCA_038043105.1 Bacteroidota bacterium | reverse complement strand
CCCGATCCGCCACCCCGATCAAAAACATCGGGGCAAGCCGGCGGACGGGGCAGGCCCCGAAAGAAGAGTTCGGGGTAGACCCCGAAAAAACCTCGGGGCAAGTCGGCTGGGATTTTTCCTTTTAGGTCGGATTTCTCAAAGAGACTCCAATTTCTTCCTTGCCAGTGGGGCGCTGTTGCCTTTCAGTTCAAACTGTATTAGCTTTCTGAGGTAGCCTCTGCCTGCCGTTCCCATCGAAGCACTGTAGATGCTTTTCTTTTCCCGATTGACGTTGAAAGAGGTAACTGTGATCGGGGCGACCGTCTCTCATTATCCCGCTCTGGGGGATTCCGCTTCTAAGCGGGATTCCAGAAAGCGGAACAGAATCCTCGAGAAGCCCCCGACTTCGTCCCGAAGGATCGGGACTTCGTCGGGGCAGGTCGGCCGCGGGGGAAGGGGCGTTGTTTATAAGGCCCATGACACCAAGCTCGAGCGCCTGGTAGCTCTCACGTTCCTGCCTCAACATATCACCGTCAGCGAAGAGGGCAATGCCCGTATCCTTCAAGAGGCGAAAGCCGCCTCGAGTTACTGTAATTCCTGCAGGAGTGATCGTGAAAATATGTGTTGGCATTGATGTCGGCTCGGTGGCAGTGAAACTTGCTGCCTGCGGGGCAACGGACAACCCATTGGTTTCCAGTCCAATCTCCGGCAAGGCCGCGAACGCTTTCTTCTTCGCGCAGGCTGAGGGGATCCAGTTGTTGCTTTCGCACAGCTTCCCCACACGAGGTGAGCCTGTTGAAACTGCGCGGAGGCTCCTCGACGAATTCCGCAATACGTTTGAGCATTTAGAAATCGTCAACCTGTGTGTCACAGGAAGCGGAGGAAACGCTCTCAGCACACTCCTAGACGTCCCGTTTGAGAACAGCTTCAAAGCAATCGCGCAGGCAGCTGGTACACTCTACCCCGATGTGCAGACAGTTCTTGAGCTCGGCGGGGAGACGGCGCGATATATGAGAATCGAGGTTAATGGTCAACAGCTTGTTCGCGTTGTTGACTATGAGAAAAACGGCGACTGTGCTGCTGGAACGGGTGCCTTCATCGAGCAACAGGCGACCAGGTTGAAATACTCGCTTGAAGAAGTTGGTGAGGCGGTGCTTCAGGCAGAGAAGGCGGCACTGATTGCGGGTCGATGCTCAGTCTTTGCCAAGACCGATATGGTCCACGCGCAGCAGAAGGGGTACAGCCCGCCAGCGATTCTGCGGGGCCTCTGCGAGGCTGTCGTGCGCAACTTCAAGAGCAGTGTCTGCAAAGGTAAGCAGATCCCGCCAAAGGTTTTCTTCGCGGGCGGCTTGGCCTTGAACAAGGGTGTCGTTGCAGCTCTCAGGCAGGTCTTTGAGCTTGATGGTGAATCGCTTATCATTCCGCCGTTCCCGGCAGCCATAGGCGCAATCGGGTGTGCGCTCATCGAACGAAAACGACAGGAAGTTGCGAGCCTCGAAAGCGTTCCAGAAAGGCAGATCATTGCTGCGCCATGGGGCCCACATAGAGCGAACACGGCGAAGCCTGTCAATGCAGGCCGTCTGTCTCCCCTCTCGACCGATAATGTCTTGTTCCTGCGTGATCGCGTCGTCCCCTATTCCTTCGAAGGCAAGGCCCTACCCGTTGATGTCTACCTTGGAATCGACGTGGGGTCAGTGAGCACAAACCTCGTCCTTACCGATGACGACGACAACCTCATCAAAGAAATCTACGTGCGGACAGACGGAAGACCTATTGAAGTTGTGAACCGAGGACTGCGAGACATTGAGGAGGAGCTTGGGTCCCGCGTACGAGTTCGTGCGGTTGGAACGACAGGGTCCGGACGCGAGTTGATCGGAGCACTTGTCGGCGCGGACGCCATCAACGATGAAATTACGGCGCACAAGACCGGAGCGCTCTACATCAGTGAGCGCTTGCAGGAGCAGAAGGTCGATACAATCTTCGAGGTTGGCGGGCAGGATTCGAAATTTATCAATATTGATGATGGCGTGGTGGTGGACTTTTCCATGAACGAGGCGTGTGCGGCCGGGACGGGCTCATTTCTCGAGGAACAGGCCGAGCGCCTTGGCATCAGTATCGTGAAGGAATTCTCCGCGCTAGCGTTTGCGTCCGCTGCACCTGTTCAGTTCGGTGAACGATGCACGGTCTTCATCGAAAGTGACATCAACACGCACATTCACCAAGGCACCGAGAAGGCGGATATTGTTGCCGGTCTGGCGTATTCGATCGCATTGAACTATCTCAACCGTGTTGTGCGTGGCCGCAAGATCGGTGGCGTGATCTACTTCCAGGGGGGCACGGCATACAATGATGCGGTTGCAGCCGCGTTTGCCATGCTTTTGGAAAAGCGCATCATCGTTCCGCCTCATAACGGTGTGGTGGGAGCCATCGGCATGGCTATCCTGGCCCGCGAAAAAGTGAGGTGTAACGGACAGCCGCGCGCTGCGGTGCTTTCCCCAACTTCGTTTCGGGGTTTCCGACCCGACCTTACAGGCTACTCAACGCATCAATTCACGTGCAAAGCATGTTCCAACTACTGTGAGATCCAGCAGGTGCGAGTTGGTAGGGAGAAGACGTACTGGGGGGACAAGTGTTCGGACAAGTTTCGCAAGAATACAAAGGTGGACCGGAAAGCTACCATTCCGGATCTCTTGGCCTTCCGCGAGAAGCTTCTTGTTGAGAATTGTAGTCAAGATGGTGACGGATCAAAGCCACAGATTGGCATCCCTCGCGCGCTTACGTTTTACACCCGGTTCCCGTTCTTCAACGCATATTTCACTGAGCTCGGTTTTCAGGTCGTCCTTTCCGATCCCTCAAATCGTGAGGTCGTGGATGCAGGGGTGGAAGCCACAGCTGTTGAACCTTGTTTCCCGATTAAGCTTGCTAACGGACACATTCTGAATCTTCTTCGCAAAAATGTGGAGCGCGTGCTGGTGCCAAACATCATCGATGGCGAAATGGACAATTCTCCGCTCGCGCCATACGCGTGTCCCTGGACCATAACGCTCCCGTACGTTGCCCGCTGCCAGGCAGCCTTTGAACGAGCGCGCGACCGATTTCTTATACCGACGCTCCATTTCAGCCGCGGTACGGACTGGGTGAAAAAAGAGCTTGCCTCGTTTGCTCGCACGCTCGAGGTATCGAGTGCTGAAAGCAATCGCGCAGCAGAGTGTGCTTTCGAGGCCCAACGACGGTTCTGGGCAACACTCGGGTCGAAAGGTGCCGAGGTGCTGGATGCTCTGCGAGAAATGAAGGAGCAGGCCATCGTGATTGTTGGCCGTGCTTATAATGTCTATGATCGAACCGTGAACCTCAACCTGGCGGGGAAGTTGCGCGACTACTATGGGATCAACGTCGTGCCGTTTGACTTCTTCGATCTGGAACAATTTGACGTCCGCACGGTCCACGAGAATATGTACTGGCATTGCGGCAAACAGATCCTTCAGGCAGCTCTCGCGCTCAAGCAGTTGCCCCTTGCTCACATCATCTACGTCACGAATTTCAAGTGCGGGCCCGATTCCTACGTGAAGCATTACGTGGCTGAGGCGTCCGGAAAGTCGTTCTTGACGCTTCAGTTCGACGGACACAGCAACGATGCCGGAATGGTCACCCGCTGCGAAGCGTATTTGCATTCAAAAGGATTCCTTACGTGACTGGACGATCGGTGATAGCTCGGCCATTGGCAGAACGGGTCGTGTACATTCCGCGCATGAACTACGGGAGTGCGCGGATGATGGCTGCCGCATTCCGATCCCTGCAGATTGAAGCCGAGGTGCTGCCCGAATGCACGCCGGATGCACTGAGGATGGCAGGCGCCTATACCTCAGGTGATGAGTGCCTGCCGCAGCGTGTCACGCTTGCCTGCATGCTGAAAGTCGCGAGCCAGCCCGGATTTGATCCCTGCAGAACGGCATTCTTGATGCCCACCGCGCACGGACCATGTCGCTTCGGACAGTATGCGCCCTTCTTCCGAAAGGTCTTCGGGAAGCTGGGCTATGGCGACATCATGATCCTTTCGCCATCAACAAGCGACGGTTACGGCGCGTTCGGGGTGCACGGCAGCGAGTTCCTCCGCACAGGGTGGCGTGCAGTTGTTGTCGGAGATATACTCCTTAAGCTCCTGTTGAAGACCCGTCCGTATGAATGCACCCGCGGGGAAACCGATGCTGTCTACGTCGACGCTCTCGACAGAGTTTTCAGAGCACTGGCTCGTTCCGGCGTTACTCACCGGGATCGACTGCGTGGGCTGGTTCAGTCACTTGGAGAGGCTCGCAATAGATTTCGAAGCATTCCGATCCGTGCCCCAGGGAGCAAGCCCCTCATCGGAGGCGTGGGGGAAATCTACTGCCGGCTCGACGAGGGATCGAACGACGAGATCATTCGCCACGTAGAAGACTATGGAGGAGAAGTCTGGCTTTCAGGAGTCGTCGAGTGGGTTGAGTATACGAACGAGGAAGTCGTGCTAAACTTCCGTGCAAGCGGTCAGTCATTCTCGTTGGCCAGAGCTGCATTCGAGTTGCGCCGATTGATACAGCGCAAGGACGAGCACGCGCTGATGGAGCAGTTCAGAGAAGATTTCCGCGGGTATGAAGAGCCAGCGGACATGAACGAAATCTTCCGGCGATCCCTCCACTACCTTCCCTCCTACGCAATCCTGGGCGAGATGGTGATCAACACAGGAAGAGCAGTGTACCTTCATGAGAAGGGTGTGGATGGCATCATCGATATCAGTCCTTTCACGTGCATGAACGCGATTGTGTGTGAAGCCATCTATTCAAAAATCAGTCGTGACCACGACAACATCCCGATCAAGGTGTTGTACTTCGACGGGAATGCGAGGGACTGGGATCAGGACGTGGAGATGTTCATGGAGCTTGTGCGCGACTACCGAGTGCGCAAGCGCCAAAAGCGAAGTGTGGCGGTGCCGACAGATTCGACGTGAGTGTCACTGAGGTACCATCCTCTCTTACAGAACCCCGTGAATGCTATTATTCTCCGGAGTCTATTTTCCGGGTGGGGGGATCGGGGCTTCCGCCAAACAACAGGCGGACAGGTCGTCGGGGCAGGTCGGCGGCGCCCGCCTGACCGATCTGCAGAGAGGTGTCTCATGAAGTACGAGGTCGGAGAAACAGTAAGCCGTCATAGAATCATCGGTCAGATCGGGCAGGGAGGAATGGGGGTAGTCGACCGCCCAATCGTTTTGCTGTAGTCAAACTCCCGCACAGGATCCAGGGAAATGATCACAAAACACCTCTCCCCATCCCATGTGCTCGTCCTTGCTTCACTCAGCGTCACTCCGAGGTGACGTCAGCGTGCCTTCTCTGCGAGTCGGACGTAGCTCCAGAATCTAAATGTTTCACCTCCCATCCCCGGTCGTGAGCCACCGGGACTCACGGTGCCCGGCGTTCTTCCACCGCGCCCGCCCCCGATTCCAGGCCGTCCACCACCCGTGCCTCCTCCGCGGGATCCGGCACCTCGTTCACTCATCGTGCCCACCTCAGGGACATTCGACTCCACTCCGACCCCGATCGTTGCGCCGGGGCGAGTCTCCAGCGCGTAAGGATGTCGGGAAGAGAAAACCAGAGGGATCTTCAATTCGTAGATGAAAGTTCCTGCTGTTGTCTTCAGATCGAGCTCGAGCCCTTGCCCTTGCAGCCTCGATACTCTCTGGCGGTCGTTCTCTGTCGGTCCGAAAAACTCGAACTCACCTAACGCCTGGCTTGCATCCGGCTCGAATCTGCTTGCTCTCCCTTCTGTGTTCTCACGGCCTGATCGGAAAGGCATTCCGATTCTCCCCATTCCGATAGGGAACCGAACACCGAACGTCTTCTTCTCACCACCGTTTGGGTCAAACCACACGGTTATTCCCCTGAACAAAACCTGCCGCCCGATCTCCGGCTTGGATCCAGTTAGACAAAGATAGAGAAACTCATCGTCATTCATCATACCGAGGCGAAAATCGTCTTTCTCAACGAAGACGGTTGAATCGGACCAGTCGTTCAGGTTCCCATCGATTCGTACGGAGTGATCGTTCCATCTACTCGCGAGCTGGAGTGCACTTCCGCACCCTTGAACGAGTGCTCCAAGGAACGCGATCACCAAGAGCGTGAGAACTGTATGTGAATCTCGACGTGAATAGACTTCCATAGCTTGCTCCTCCGTAGGTTGAATTGCGCCGGCTTGTTGTCGCGTGGGGAATCGACGATGCTGGCGTGCTATCTCTGAATTTAGACGCTTTTCGGGAAGGTTCGTTTAATTTCGTCTCCGGTTCCTCGCGGGGTAGACGTGCTCCAGCGGGATCGGTTGTCTAGAGCGAATCCAACGACAGCACGAGTTGATCGACACAATGGGTGGAATCAAAACGCTTGAGCACATCCGCACGCGCACGTTTGGAAAGGGACCTTCTCAGCGAGGAATTCTCCAGCAGTAACAAAATGGCCTCGGCGAGAGCTTTTTCATCTCGAGGTGGCACAAGAAGACCGTCGCGGCCGTCCTCGACAATTTCCGGTACCCCTCCAGCATCCGTTGCAATGACGGGCTTTTCCATAGCCATTGCTTCAATCAGCACGAGGCCAAATGTCTCGCCGTACGACGGCAGGACGAAGATATCGATCGCCGCCATGAATGCCGGCACGTCGTCAGTAAAGGGAAGAAAGCGAACGTGCTCACGTACGTGCAACTCTTGACTCAGATTGATGAGAGAGCGTTTATATCCCTCCCCCCCTGAAGTTTCGTCGCCGGCAATGACAAAGCATACATCGGGCCGTTTCTCGAGGACAAGCGGCAGTGCTCGAAGGAACTCTTCTTGCCCCTTTTGAGGATCCAAGCGGCCCAACATGCCAACAAGTGGATTAGTGAGAGGAAGGCCATGGCGTTTCCGAGCTTCCGATTGATTATGGATTCGAGGATCAAAGTGGCGCGTATCCCTTCCCAATGGAATGACTCTGATCAGTTCTTCGGGCACGCGTGTATGCTCGACGACTTCTTGTTTCATTCGCCTCGTTAACGATATCCAGAGTGACAGCTTGGAATATATCCACGTATGAAGAACATCGCGTTTGTTCACCCCGGATTGCATTTGCTGATAGAAAACAAGCTTCAGTTCGGGATAGGCTAATTTTGCAGCGGCAACAATGTTAATGTCTTTTGACTGCATGACAACTGCAATCTCAATGTGATGGTACTTCAAAATGCGAGCCAATCGGACAGAAGCCCAGAGATCACCGTACTTCAGCCTCGGCTTCAGAAATTCTGCCCGAAGATCGTACTTGCCTGCTTGATCGGCTAATGGCGTACCGGGTGGCACAACCACGATGCAGTCCGCCATCCTTGAGTTGAGCTCACGGGCAAGCTGAATGGTGCTCAGCTCCAACCCCCCGAATGATGATGAGAAACAGATGAAAGCAATGTGATGATTCCTTGAAAAGCTCATCCCGCCCTGCATAAGCTGCCAGCCCCTTTGTTCTATCAACAGGAAAAACCGCTAGAAAGCTCAATTGATTTGACACTCCACTGCGATGACGGGATTAAGGGAAGACGAGTGTCTAGCAGAATTTTAACAGCTAAAATTGCAGAACTAAATGATCGCTGAATCGCTTAATAAGAATACGTTGGCCTGGAGTTCAGAAATACTCAGTAGGTTGTGAACTATTTGAAGATGAGGCGCTCTGTGGAGCACGAACCCGCCTGACCTATGCCTTAAAACAGAAATCGGACACCCGTGACGAAAAGCAAACGCCCCATGCAGTCGGGGCGTTTTCCTTTTCAGCAGTATCAGGGCAGATTGAATGCAAGCTGAAGCGTTCTTGCCGATGACCCGACTTGCTCTTAGTCGGGATACTTTTCAACGACGGGAGAGTCGAAGGCTTCGCCGTGAGCCTTCGGCCCGAGCGCCTCGACTGAGCTCGGCGAAGTCTCGCCGAGGTCTCAGCCGAACGGATTGTCGGGGCTCTTCTTCTACTGATTTCCTGTACAGTAATGAGTTTCGATGACTTGATCTGCTTAAGGCTGGATTCGAAAATGTCAAAGAAACTTTTGGACCAAACTACAGCATCACGATGAAGAATAGCCAGTCAGTCGAAGTACACATGTTCCTCCGACTGACCACGCTCTCTTACACAACCCGATGAATGTTATTATTCTCCGGAGTCTATTTTCCGGGTGGGGGGATCGGCGCTGGAATTGGATTGTTTATTGGTGGTAGAGACTTCAGGTACGCAAAAATCGCTTTGAGGTCATCGTCTGTCATCTGTCCAATGCCCTGCCACGGCATTGGCGGTAAGATGTCTCGAGACATTGCCATGAACTTACCTGTCCGCAGTGTTTTAATAAACATCTCCTCGGGCCAGCTACCTATTCCTGTTTTCATGTCTGGTGTGAGGTTATAGGCGAAGCTTACTCCCCACGGTCCAGCCCATGCCGTCAGGTCATTCGTAGTGATTGCGCCCCACAGTGTCGGGCCGAGAACACCTTTGGGTATCTCCGGCAATTGTGAATTTGCCGGATGGCCAGAGAGTAACATTGTCGTGTCGG
>JBBTCR010000724.1:0-1032 GCA_038043105.1 Bacteroidota bacterium | reverse complement strand
CCAAAGTGCTTTCGGCGGTCCGTTCTTTCAACGATTTCACCGAAGACAACGATCCACACCACGAGCACGACTTCGGCTCGATTGAAGTGGACGGTGAGAAATGCTTTTGGAAAATCGACTGCTACGACAAGACCATGGAGTACGGCTCAGAGAACCCGGCCGACCCCGCCGTCACGACGCGCGTACTGACTATCATGTTGGCGTCCGAGTACTGACCCAACCGTTCCCAAAGAATAAATTGTAAGGGCTTTGTCCCCACCTTGAGCCTCCCATCGTGGGGGCTCTTTCTTTGATCGGTGTAGCGACAATTACTGTTTTGTTAGGATCATACCCCACGTCACTGGCGGACCGGAAAAGGGCGTATAGGTTTGTTTCCCACGGAGCGTTTTTCCGTCCCAGGTATAACTAGTGACGGAAGTTACCTTACCGTTGTCTTTCGTCTCAAGATCGAGAGTACCCTTGGCAAAGACGGCCTTGCTTAACGGCCACGCCGGTTGATTTCCACCACCGGAGCCTGGCGCCGCTTTAGTCTCAAATGTGCCTGCATAGACAGTCGAACCATCAGGCTGTGCAGCCGCATCTTTAAGAACGAGGGTTACCCCTGTCTTTCCGCTATCGCTCTGGCCCGTGTAAGTGCCGGGTGAGGGTGCTTGCTGCGCGATCGTTGGCGTCGAAAAAAGGCCCAGCAACGCTATGGCGAAAAGTGGCGTCAGCATTCCGCACAATCTGTTCATAGGTCCCCCCGATTGTCCCATTTTTTAAGTCGAGTAACGCCCTCTTGAACAATTCGTAGTATTGCCCGTCATAGCAACCATGCCAACGGAAATGCGACAATCACGAATCCAGTCCATCAAACCTCCGTTTGTTGGACATTCTGAATATGTACCGAAAAGCGGCTCTAGGAGCCGCTTTCTTGTCCAACAACTCGTCCAGCAATCTACGTCCGGAAAACGGTGCCCATGGTACAATATGGACACCGTGAAAATTGGCTACGCGCGAGTAAGCACCGACGATCAAACACTCGACCTTCAA
>JBBTCR010000723.1:0-6349 GCA_038043105.1 Bacteroidota bacterium | reverse complement strand
TGTGATTCTTTGCCATGCGATAAGCCCGTTATTCTTCCGATATTGTCGTGCGTATCCGAACGGTGCTGCAAGTACGCTTCTACCGGCTCCAGCGTTGCGCCCCCTCCGCACCCTTCAGCAAGCCGATCACCCTCTCCACATCCTCTTCCGTGTCGACTGGAATACTATCGTAGCCGGTAATGCCCACCTTGATGCGGAACCCGTGCTCTAAGATTCTCAGTTGCTCAAGCCGTTCGGTTTTCTCGAGCGGTGACTCGGGTAGTTGGGCGAACCGCGAGAGGAAGTCCTTCCTGAACACGTAGATCCCGATGTGCTTGAAGAATGTCTGGCGCTCAAGCCACTTCGCCTGGTCCGCCTCATCGCGCACAAACGGAACCGGAGATCGTGAGAAGTACAGCGCGTTCGAATCCGCCGCAACGACCACCTTGACGATGCTCGGATTGATGAGATCAGCAACCGCGTCGATCTTCTTGGCGAGAGTGCCAACCTGAGCTTGTCCGTCATCCAACACCACACGCACGGCTTGATCAATCATGTCGGGAGCGATCAGAGGTTCATCCCCCTGCACGTTGACGAATATGTCGCCATCGATCATCATTGCCACAGCCGCAACCCGATCGCTTCCGCTCTTGATTTCCGCAGAAGTCATGACGACGTCTCCGCCAAACGCTTGCACGACACCGACGATCCGCTGGTCGTCCGTTGCTACCACAACCCGGTTGAGCAGCTTCGCCTTCTTTGCCTGCTCGTACACCCGCTGAACCATTGGCTTGCCCAACAAGTCAACCAGCGGCTTCCCTGGAAGCCGTTGCGAGGCATACCGCGCGGGGATCACGCCTACAATGAGCGACATGGATTATTTGTCACCAATGACTTTTGGGACTTTGAAGAACTTGTCCGTCTTGGCCGGCGCATTCCTCAATGCTTCATCCGGCGAGAGGCCGGGCTTCGCAACATCCGAGCGGAACACATTGCTCAGCTCAATGACATGCGACAACGGTTCAACCTTGCTTGTATCGAGCTTGTTGAGCTGTTCGACGTCCGTCAGGATTTGGTTCATCTGGTGCGTGAACTTTTGCTTCTCATCTTCTGTGAACTCCAGCCGCGCAAGCTTGGCGATGTGCTCAACATCCTTGATCGTAACGGGCATACGCTAATCTACGATTGTTCAACATAGTTTCTTGCTATCGCTTCGCGCACTTCCGCCATGAGCTTCACTTCACCTTCCCGGGTCTCGATGTCCTGAGTCGAGATCGGTTTATCCAGAACCATTTCGATGTTGGCAGGGCGAACATGTATGGATCCTTTCGGAAGAATCCTAAACGTGTTGTTGATCGCCACGGGGACAATTGGCACACCTGCTCTTGCCGCGAGGGCAAAGGCGCCCCGTTTGAACGGCTGCAGCTTGCCATCCCGCGTCCTCGTTCCCTCTGCAAACAGAATAACAGAAGCTCCTGTCCGCATGCGCTCGGCTGCCTCCTCCAGGCTTTTCACGGCATCTCGCGCTTTGCCCCGATCAATCGTGATGTAGTGACCGTACTTCAAGGCCCATCCCCACAGGGGAACCTTGGTCAACTCTTTCTTGAGGACAAAACGGAGATCATCCGGGATTCCTACAACCACTGCAGGGATATCGAACATGCTCGCATGGTTCGACACGTAGATGTAGTGTTTCGACGCGTCAAGATGCTCAACGCCGCGGACCGTCACCTTGATTCCAAAAATCCATAAGATGAACCGCGACCACGCACGCGCAACCGAATGATAGAACTTCCCGTGCGTGTCAATCGGCACTGACAACAGAGCCATGGTTGATAATGGAATCGCAACAAGAACGATCAAGAATGCTTTCACCAACGTTACGATCATCTCAACCAGCTCGCCTGTGTGAGGAATCATCACATCCGCTCAACAGCCTTTATGCGTTTTTCTATCGACGGATGGCCGTGGAACAGGAACTCAATCATCGGATGCGGGGCCATATCGGCAAGATTGATCGTTGCCAGCTTCCGCAGCGCGTTGACAAATGCCGCTTTGTTCCCCGATGTCGCAATCGCAAATCGATCAGCCGCTCGCTCGTGTGAACGCGACAGCATATTCGAGAGCGGCCCCGTGATCAACGAGTAGACCCCCAGCCAGAGGCCAAGAAGCGGCAAGGCTGCAATTTGATCAATTGAGGAGAATCCAAACCAAGCCAGACTCGCGCGATAAGCCTCCGCGGTGAGATACAAGCCCAGGAACGTATTGATCGTTCCCATCACCAACATCATCCAGATATGCTTAAGCTTATGATGCCCCACTTCGTGCGCGAAGATCGTCTCGATCTCTTCGTTCGTAAAGTTGGCAACTAACGTATCGCCGAGGATGATGCGTTTTGATTTTCCGATTCCCGTGAACGCGGCGTTTGCTTTCTTCGTATTCTTGCTCATGTCAAAAACGAACACACCTTGTACCGACATCCCAACCTTGTGGCAAAGGTCCAGGATCCCGTCCCTGAGTTCCCCATTCTCCAAGGATTTGAATTTATGAAAGAGAGGGAAAATGAGTATCGGCGCAAGGCGCGCCAGCACAATAGAAAAGAGAAAGAGAATCGCTCCGACAGGCAGCCACCAGAGATCCCCCATGCTCCTCAGACAGAAATACAAGGCCAAGAGAATCGGCGTGCCAAGAAGCACACCTATCAACATTCCCTTCGTCCCCTCCCATACCCAGGCCCGGAATGTTTGATTGGAAAGTCTGTACTTATGCTCTAGATAGAAACCGGAGTACAGTTTCAGAGGAAAGGTCAGCACTGTCTCGACCAGACCGAGTCCGGCTGCGAACAGCAGCAGCGCGAGGTAATCGTTTTCAACCAGGGTTCGCACCAATTTCTCAAGTATTCTCGTTGCATTCGTCGCGACGAGGAGAATCGTGAGGGCGAAAAAGATGAACGTGCCGGCGATTCCCAGCGCGATCTTGACGCGGGCATAGCGTTTCGCGATTGCTTGGGTCTGAGCTGACGATGAAGCTGGCTGGAGCTGAGGAGGTTGTTGTGCTGAGGGGTTTCGTGCGTCGTTTCGAGAATTCTGTAGCTCTGCGAGATTTGTCCCGAGACCCTCGGGGCCTACGGCCTGCTCCATGAAATTGTTGATCGAAGGGGTGAACTCATCTGTGGTTTCTATAAAATACCAAAGGGGGAAGTGAAAAGCAAGGAAGTTATTGGACGAGGATCACAACAACCTGATCCCTCACTTTTATTTCCTTCACGCCGCTGATGATTTGCGCAAGCGAGAGGTGCGGTCCGCGAACGTCGACAACCTCAAGCTCCCCAACTCTGTCTTTTGTGCGCTGCCCGTTTCTGTAGACGGATAACCGCTGCTTCAACCGAATTCCGTCCTCACTGCCGAGGTTGATGAACGCGCTGGCTCCCTCCACAAAGACGATCGATCCCGTGATAGTCTTGGGTTTTAAACTCAGCGAAATGCTGTCGAGACTCTGCGACAAGAGCAGCAGACTGTCGGGATTCGTCATGGCCCATGCTTTGATGGATGGCAGGGTGCTCTCGAGCTCCAGCGAGAACTGCTCACCCAGTTGAAAGCATGCCTGACCGATGACCGTCCGATTGAATTCCTCGGTCCCGAACGTAATCTTGTCGAGGTCGCGATACTCGACGGTTCGTTCGCTCTGCTTTCCAAAGAGCGTCAAAGTCAGTGAGCGATCCGCAAACTCTCCCGAGGCCTCCCCCTTTCTTATCCAGACCGGCGAGCCCGACGATGCTGTCCGCTCCAGATCATAAATGACATAGCTGACGATCACTTCTGCCTTGAACGACTCATATCCTCCGAGGAGCGGCTGACCGGTCATGAAGCGCGACACGTCGAACTGCACGACGCTTCCCGCAACGAGGTACCGCACTTGAAAGCGTAGAAAGAGATCACGCCAAAACTTTACATCATCAAGCGAGGCATCCGAAAGTTGTTTCTCTTGCTGGAAGTTCTTGATGATGACGGGTGAGATGGTCGGAATACGATAGCGTTCTTTGATGTAAGCGCTGAGAAACCGCGGGACGTCAGCACCCACGTCCCATTTACCTATGAAGTCGGATTTGTTCTGAAACGGCAGAAAGATGAAACCGGGGCGAGATGCGGTCTGTGCAGCGGCCTGCAATCCCAGTGCAACTCCTGCGACCGCCGCGAGGGCACTGACTCGCAGAATCCTCCGCTTCCTTTTTGCGATGAGCCTAATCATACAGCAGATATTTTTCTCGCTTGATCATAAACAGGGCTCGCGCCTGATCCATTTGCCGGATCAGTTCGTCGACAGATTTTCCATTCTGGTGCGCGATCCGAATGTCGCTTGTCCCAACAGCTTTGTCGAACGAAGCTATTCTCTCGGGTTTCGCGCGTTCGTAGATATCTTTATCCGGAAAGACCTTCCGCAGCGCATCGAGGATTGTGAACTGCACCGTCGTCATGCTGAGCCTTTCACGGTCAGTCACATGCACTTGCACACCCTGGAATCTTCCGCCTGAAGTATCAAAGTAGAAGGGCCGGTACGAAAGCGGACGGAATTCGACACCCCCTAGCTTGCGGGCGTTCAAATAGTCGGCGAGCTTTTCTCCGTCCACCCACGGGCCGCCCACCAATTCAAACGGCAAGGTATAGCCCACACCTTGATTTGCCGTGCCGAGTTCGCCCAGCAAACCGGTCAGGACATAGAATATTGGTGTCGCCGCGTGCGGAACGTGTGGAGAGGTCGGAACCCACACGAGGCCCGTTTCATCCCACCACATCGAACGCTTCCATCCCTCCATCGGAACAACAACGAGCTTGCACTTCACACCATTCTCAAGCCATCCCTCCATGTTGATCATTTCCGCCAGCTCGCCAGCCGTCATACCGTACACATACGGAATAGGATACATCCCGATAAATGACTTGAACTTCATCTCCAGCATCGGGCCCTCGACTCTCAGCCCGGTCAGGGGATTCGGCCTGTCGAGCACCACAAACGTCACATCGTTTTCCGCTGCAGCCTCCATCGCCAACCCAAGTGTCGAGATAAACGTATAGGAGCGCACGCCGATATCCTGGATATCGTACATTAGCACATCAATCCCTTTCAGCATGTCTTTTGTCGGCTTGCGCGTCTTCCCGTAGAGAGAATACACAGGCAGTCCCGTTCGACCATCAACATAGCTGTGAATGTACTTACCCCCCTCTGCGTCACCACGCACACCATGCTCGGGCCCAAACAACGCGACGAGCTCTACCCCTTCAGCATTCTTGAGGATATCTACCGTCGGCTGCAAGTCCCAACTGATGCCAGTGGGGTTGGTGATCAGGCCGACTCGTTTTCCCTTGAGGATATCAAAGTTCCGGCTGGAGAGAACATCGATACCGGGTTTCACCGCCGGTTCTCCCCTCCCCACCCCAGATTGCGAAAGGCCTAAACTGAGGGAAAAGACCGTGAGGGAAACAACACCGGCAAAGAGCGACGCAAACTTCTTGGGGAACGATGAATAATGATTCATGCTCAATGAACGTGTTGATCGTCTGATGGTAGTTTTTTGATGATGAGGAAACTCGCCACCGCAATGTAGACCAGCGAGAGAAGAGCGGCTCCGAAGATGAACCACGCAAGTATGGAGATGGGAGGTTCAAGAAACACAAAGAGGAGGAGCAGCATGCAGGCGAGGAATGCGCTCGAAAAAATCCTGTTCAAATCAGTTTTGAGTTCCAAGTTCAAAGTTCAAGGTTTAAAGTTCGAAGTTCGATGTTCGGAGTTCGAAGTCACTACGGAAGCGGCTTTCCATCCACTCTCCAGTTTTTCACCAGCGCGAGGTCGTTGATCAGGTTCATCAGCTTGTCAAGAGTCTCTTGGTTGAGCGAGAAATACGTCGTCGCGTAATGCTGATGGATTTCGCTCGGAGCACGCTCCACGAGACTTTTCAGGAGCGCTGTGGCCTTCTGCAAGCTCGATTGAAACTCGGCGGAGAGTTTGTCATATCCCTCGCCATCCGCACCGATCCGCCTCATAACGGCAAATGATTTGGCGATGAACTTGGCGTGGAAGATGGTATCCTCGAATTGGTCGACGGCATTTGACAAACGCGCAATGTCGACAAGGTAAGCGACCTCCTGCGGGTAGTTCAGCTTCCGGTTGGCGTGTCGTTCAAGTTCTTTTATGAAGTTCGAAGTCTCAGGCCGAATGGTCATGCTGCTTTGCTCAAGGCTTGTCAAGAATATACAGGGTTAGGACGCGAGATACAATACAAGGTGAAGCTTTGAGAGTAAGAAGTGAAACGTAAGACGTGAGACGGTACCGGCGAATGCGCGGTCAACAGTACACGTTTTGAAGCTTCGGGTTC
>JBBTCR010000722.1:0-1784 GCA_038043105.1 Bacteroidota bacterium | reverse complement strand
GAGTAAACTGGAGTCCTTCTTTCTGTCCGTAAGCCCAGATGACTCTGTCCAGCAATTGCTTGCAGCACGAATATATCCACCGCTGCATCCGGATCGGCCCCAGAACCAGTTTGGAGTTGTCTTCGTCAAATTCTTTTTCGTCGCACATTCCATACACTTCGGATGTTGATGGGAAAACGATCCGCTTTTTATATTTGACACAATAGCGGACGATCTTCAGATTCTCTTCAAAATCCAGCTCAAACACGCCTATCGGGTTGCGCGTATATTCTATCGGCGTTGCAATAGCGACCAGGGGAAGCACGATATCGCATTTTCTGATGTGGTATTCCGTCCACTCGCGATGGATCGAGATGTCGCCTTCTTCAAAATGAAATCCGGGCCTGCCAATCAAATGTCCAACGTAATTTGACCGAAGGTCCATCCCGTGGACCTCGTATTTTTCGCTGCGAAGCAGGCGCTCGCTCAAGGCACTACCGATGAACCCGTTGGCTCCAAGAATCAGGACGTGCCTCTTCTTCGTCACTTCAATGCGACTGCTTGAACTCGGCCCGAACCTCATACCCTCGACGAGGTTAAGCTCACGAGCGAGCTGAGCGCCGTTCATATATACACCCTTCTCCGGCTGGCCAAAATCCACGCGCACTCCGCCGCTGCCGCACGCAATCACAAGAGGATCCGTTGAAACAACGGTGCCGGGGTCTGATTTCTCTCCGCAGTACGGTACTTCCGAAACCGTCCAGAACACGCATTTCTCGTTGGCGATATAACTGAAAGCGCCCGGGTACGGTCGGGTAACGGCGCGGACCAGATTCCTGACTTGCTTTGCGCCCGCAGTCCAGTCAATCTCACCGTCGGCTGGGCGACGGCCACCGTAGTACGTTGCCTTTGAACGGTCCTGAGGTTCTCGCGGTGCCGTTCCATCTTTAAGCTGCGGCAGCACCTCGTCAAGCAAAACGGAAGCTGCTTGAGCAACTTTTTCATGCAGGGATCTGGCTGTATCGTCGTCTGTGAACCTTATCTTTTTCTGATGGACGACGTCGCCATCATCCGGCTTCGGAGTCATGTAATGCAGGGTAACACCTGTTTCTTTCTCCCCCTTGACCAGCACCCAGTTGATTGGGCATCTGCCCCGATATTTGGGCAGAAGCGAACCGTGAAGGTTGAGACATCCGGCAGGAGGTATGTCCAAAATGGGCTGTTTGATCATGTTTCTGTAGTAGAAGGAGAAAATAATGTCCGGGGCGAGTTCTTTGATCCTCTTCACCCACAAAGGATGGTTGATATCATCGGGAGCAAAAACGGGAATACCCCGTGACGCAGCAAGCTCCGCCACGGAATCAAACCAGGCATTTTCCCGCGGGTCATCTTTGTGGGTGAAAACTGCGGCGATCTGGAAGCCGTTCCGCAGCAGGGCCTCGATACCAACGCAACCGATATTGTGATAGCCCAAAACAATTGATTTCATATTACAAACTCCGATTCTATTTGACTGCGTACTGTTTCTTCCTGCTCTTGGTCTCGTCCAACTACCTTGTGTACGAAATATCGCGGCCGGGCCCTGACATCGTGGTAGATTCGGCCGATATACTCTCCGAGCAATCCCATTCCAACGAATTGGGTGCCCACAAAAATGAAGAGAACAGCGAAGAGCGTGAATACTCCTTCGGCGGCCCATGCGGGTCCGTGAATCACCCTCATGACAAGCAGAAAGATGCCGAATCCCACGCCCACCATCGATATCGCGGCACCGAGCACGCTCAGGACTCGCAGAGGGAACGTTG
>JBBTCR010000721.1:0-1048 GCA_038043105.1 Bacteroidota bacterium | reverse complement strand
ACGAACAATGCGTGAGGCAGAACGGCATTGTCGTACGTGAGGATCTCCTCGAACCACTGCCAATCCGGATAGCTGCTTTTCTCGTACTGAGTTACCAGCCCCTCGGCGGCCAATTCCAGTTGGTGTCTGATGTCGTCGGCGTCGGGGTAATGTTTGAGATAATCACTCATGCCGAGGATCGAATAAGCCGTGCCCTTGGGGAGCTGTCGCTGGACGAGCCGGATGGATATGTCAAAACCATCGCTGGCAATCGACAAATAGGCCGGATTAGGTGGGTTGGCCACCACCGTTCCCAAGGCCCACAACACCCGGCCCAAAGCGTCATTGCCAGGCTCGTTCTCGTACCAGGTCCTGTCGAAGTTCATGAAGTTCCTGACGGTGCCGTCCTCATTCTGGGAATGGATGACAAACGACAAATAAGTGTCCAGAAGCTCCAGGGCCTGCGGCTCGGAATACTGCGAGTAGTACCTGGTCACCGCGATGATCGCTCTTGCGTTGTCGTCCGTGCAGTAGCCGCACGCTCGATCGGGTATCGTGCGTTTGGCGTGCTGATAGAGCCCGGTGCCGTCCGTCAATCTCTTCAGATGGGCCAACGAGGGCTCGGGCACTTCGTTCGATGAAGTAAGGACGACTTTTTTGGCGGTAGTTTGTCTCATCCGCGGTATCCCATTTCAGCGTGCCATAAGCCAACGGCATTCATTGTAGCGATGACGGGCTGAGCCGTCAAGGGAATCGGCAGATGGGCCGCGGGAAACAGGTTTTCTTCCAGCAATGCGCTCGCAGTGTGCGTCCGATGATGCGGCAAACGCGGGTCTGTCCTGCGTTTGCGAAATTTTTGCCATTTCTCGTTTTTCCTTTGCACCCGAACCCTCCGGAATCGTATAATACCCTACTCTCAAAGTAGGAATAGTTTGGAAAACAGAATATGAAGCTTTCGACTCGTACCAGGTATGCCGTAAGGGCAATGATAGAATTGGCCCAAAACGAGACAAACAGGCCCTTGCAGCTCAAGGTTATTGCCAAGCGACAGGACATATCCATTAAATAC
>JBBTCR010000720.1:1071-4523 GCA_038043105.1 Bacteroidota bacterium | reverse complement strand
CAGCAAACCTTAAACGAGCGGCATCGGGACTGCTCTATTTATCCCGACTTTTTTTGTCGGGACCGCTGCCTGCCCCGAGTTCTTTTCGGGGAGCCACTTCAGCAAAACCGGCTGTAAATATAGCAAAAAAAGGGACTTCGAGCAACAAGAATTTCCATCTCTCCCCACTTGACAATGATAAGGGGCATAGGTATAATTCGGTGGAGGTAGTTGTCTGCGTTCTTTGAACCCACCAATTTTTCAAGGAGGATACTATGAAGCAAGCTCATGTGCCTCTGAAGACAAACTCTGAACAACCCAAAGCGGTTCTCAGGAAGCTTAGCTTTCTTGAAGCGCGCACCAAGAAGAAGAAACAGGGCAACAAACAACTTTGGATCGTACAGAGCGTCAACGCAGGGCGTGTTCGCGGTGGGCATTCATTCCACTGATTTCTTTGACAACTCAACAACTACAAACACAAAAGCCTCTCTGAGCAAGAGAGGCTTTTTCTTTACGGACCACGTCTTGCTTCTCGCTTGCTACTTCTTACTTCCTACTCCCCACTTGTCTCCTCACATCTCACATCCCAGTCCTCACGTCTCACTTCTCACTTCATTCTCACAAACACCGGTTGGATCCACGCGACAAATCCACCCGAATCCCTCACTCTTGCTCGCACGTATTTTTCCTCACCCCTCAATTCGAATATCGCTGGATTTTCTTCCGTGGAGTGAAGGAGTTTTCCCCCAGATCCTATGAACTCCGTCCGATACTTGAAATCGCGTTTCTGTTTGATCTCAATCTCTATGCGCTTGAGTCCAATCCGAATATTGTCCAACTCAACGCCCGTGCTCGCGTAAAAAAGCCCTGCCTCAAGATTCCGAATGATCTCGCGTGCGTCGAGATTGCGCGCGCGGACCACAATCCATCCTCTGCCGGGATTTGATCGGTCCGGCGCGAATTCCTCTTTGAAATGATGAGCATCGTCAACAGCAATGCCATAGATGCGCATCCCTGCCGTCAACAGGAAATCCCAGACTTCTTCCAAGCCGGGCTTTCCTCCACCCCCCACATTATGCACGAGCGGATGTCCGTTGAATATCTCAAGCAAGTTGTTGTTCTTGACTTTCAGCAACGTTTCCTGATCGATCGCCCAACCGAAGTTGGGATGATTGATATGAGGTGCGCCCTCAACCTCTCGGACGGCGTCGACGTTCTTTTGGATTGTGCCCAGAAGCGTGCTGTCTATCTGCGGTGGAACGCCACGCGGGATGTTCACTCCGTTCACGTGGACTGGCTTCTTCTGAAAGCTCGATGTCACCTCCTCACCAGGTAGCAGCAGGAATGATGAATCGACGAGACTGAAGAGCGTCTTCGGATCGGTGAAGACATTGTGATCAGAGAGAACGAGGAACCGATAGCCGTGTGCCTTGTACCATCGGACAACTTCTTCGGGGGAGGAATCTCCGTCACTCATCGTCGTGTGGGTATGCGTGTTGCCCCTGAACCAGCGCATCCCTTCGGTCTGTGGGATGTCAAACTCCTGGCTGAGCGCTACCTGGGCAATATGAACTACCAGGATAAGAAAGGGAAACAAGCGACCGAGCATAGGTTTCTCCTTGATATGATCGCGACATAATGCGGTTTCTAGAAGATCCCACCAACTGTCTCTGCAAGAGGATCATTGCGTCACCTTCGCGCTTGCTCAAGATAAGGAATTCTCAGCGAAATGTTGGCTTGGGCTTTGAGTTCACCATGCGCGTGAGGAATTCCGGAAATTGGCGCGTTGGCGCTCTGCCTGCCAGTTGCAGATATCCCACAGATTGGCTACCGGAACATCAGTATGTGGCAGGGTCTGAAGGTATGGAGGCGGGCCGAATTCCGGTGTCAGGGTCGTCTCTGCGAGGCCACGCTCGTGCTGTGCCTCCCAGATCATTATCCACCATCGCTCGTGAGCTTCCAGCTGGCAATGGTATTCCGGAGCACGTGGGTCGGAGACTTGAGGTCCCTCTTCATATCCAACGCGAGCGTGAATGTGCAAACAGTGTTGTGAACATCGCTGAATAATGTCCTCCTGATCCTCCAGCAGCCGCTCGCACACGCACACCCAGTGACTGAAATCGCAGCATAACTTCAGGTCCTTGAATGCTCGTAAGAGCTTGCTGGTGATCCACGGATTATAGAGGATTCTACCTCGATGCGTTTCATGAGCAACGGGAATGCCGATCGAAGCTTCGACCTTGAGAGCCTGCGCAAAGAACTCTTCGGCTTGAGATTCACTGAAGGAATCTCGGCCGCCGTGGCAGTTGACCAAACGCGGGTTCAGTGCCTGTGTTTCTTCCAGTCGGCGTTTAAACGAATCGATGTGTTCTTGAACCGAAGATCCCTCGGTGAATATTTGCGCAATGTACTTCAACTCCCACTTGCGCAGCGAGTCCTGAAACCGGGCTCGATCCTCTGCTCGAGGGAGAACGGTCTCGATTCCGTCGTACCCGCTCTCTTTGATCTTGGGGAAGGCCGTGTCCCAAGCCTCATCCACTCCCCACAGATGGCGAAAAAGAAGAAGCTTCAAGAAATCTGTACTCCCACAACGTTTGTCGGTTTGCCCTGAAGAAACGCCTGGATATTTTCAGCTGCAATCTGCATCAGCCGCTTCCGTGCCTCGATGCTTGCCCACGCAATGTGCGGCGTGATGACACAGCGAGGGGCTGAAAGCAGTGGATTGTCGGTCGGCGGAGGTTCTGCACTCAGGACATCCAGCCCCGCGCCCGCGATTGCTCCTTTGTGGAGAGCATCTGCGAGGGCAACTTCATCGACAAGAGGACCGCGAGCTGTGTTGATGAGAATAGCGGTTCGCTTCATCTTCGCAAGGCTCTCCGCGTTCATCAAGTGCTTCGTCTGCTCCGTCAATGGGCAGTGCAGAGTGAGCACATCCGAGATCGAAAGCACTTTGTCGAGTGGAAATCGAAAGATGCGAAAGCCGGGCAGCTGATTAGGCTTCTGGTTTGCATTCCCTACTGCCACGACTCTCATTCCAAACGCGTGCCCGACGAGCGCAACCCGTTTGCCAATGGCTCCGAAACCGATGATGCCGAGTGTCTTGCCCGCGAGTTCTCGTATCGGTGCTACGGTGAAGCTCCAATCAGGCGAGTTGGCCCATCGTCCTTCCTTGACCGCGCGAATGTGCTCTGAAGTATGACCGACCAGTTCCAGAACAAGCGCAAAGACCAGTTGGGCCGCGGAGGTACTGCTGTAGCCCGGGATGTTGGTGACGACGATTCCACGCTCATTAGCTGCCCTGACGTCAACAACATTATACCCCGTGGCGAGAACACCAATGTACCGCAGTGCCGGCAGATGCGCGATGGCATGTTGGGACACGATGGTTTTGTTTGTCAGCACGATTTCGGCACCTTGCGATCGCTCGATAACTTCGCTTACGGGTGTCCTGTTGTGAACCGTCAGCTGCCCTA
>JBBTCR010000720.1:0-1061 GCA_038043105.1 Bacteroidota bacterium | reverse complement strand
AGGTTGCCAGTCGAGATCGCCCGGATTGAGCGCATATCCATCCAAAACGACGATTCTCATCGTGTCTGAGCGCTTGCCTTCCGAATGATAAGCATTGCGAGTTTTTCCTGACGTGATTTGTCTGGAGTCAGGAAATAACCAAGAGGGGCACGTGACATACAGCCAGCACCGCGTAGCTCCAAAACGTTTCTCTCCGGACTCCAGGAGCCAGCACGCCAAAGTAGGTCCCTTTTGCCACAACGTTGCTCATCATCGCAACGATGATCGCGCGAGCGACAATCTGCGCCTGACCCCCTGATGGATTAAGGAGTGAAAGAATGAATGGATCAATGTCTGTCACGCCGACTACGGCGGAGAGGGCCAAGACACCTGTATCACCCATGCCCTGCTGGATCAAATCTGTAGCAATGGTGAGAATGATAAACAGAAGGCCGAAAACGACTGCGGGTCTGATCTCAAATGGGTTCTGCAAATTAGGAAGAGCCGATTCGTCCACGCTCGGATCAGTTGACTTCGTGCGAAACGAAAGCCCGAAGCCAATAAGTGCAAGCACCGTCAGCTTCCACCACAACGCGGGAAGGAACGCCGGGTTGAGCACAAGAATCAGGACCATGATGCGGATGTACATCACGCTGCTGGCGAGGAGAGATGCCTGTAAAGCAATCCTTGAGCGGTCAGGACTTCGTTGAGCGATTCTGCCGACAGCGAGCGTCGTCGCCGTGCTCGACACTATGCCTCCTAGAAGTCCGGACATCCACAGGCCAACCTTGTTCCCGAATTTCTTTGAAAGGAAATAACCAACGAAGCCGATCGACGAGACCAGAATAACAATCTGCCAGGTGCGCGTGGGGTTCAGATGAAATTGAGTGTACTCCTGGTTGGGGAGCACCGGGAGAACGATGACGGTCACCAAAAGAAACTTGAGAACCGCGAGAAACTCGACTTTATTGAAACGATCGACGTACGTCTCCAGTTCGGCTTTTTCCGAGAGCAGAATCGTATCAACCACCCCAAGCGCCATTGCGATCCACACATCAGCCAGAAGCGCGAGCGCGCCGACG
>JBBTCR010000719.1:0-2075 GCA_038043105.1 Bacteroidota bacterium | reverse complement strand
GCCCGCCGTGGCCAGCGCCAGGGCTGCCTTGAAGATGCGGCTGGCCGGTACGCACGCCACGACAACGGCCACCTGCACGGCCCCGATGATGAAGAGGAACGCGAGCATCATGGCCGTGAGCATTGTCGGGATGTCGATCCCGCGCATGAGGTACGTCAGCACCATGAATGGCGCGCTGGTGCTGAAGAAGGCTGAGGAGAGAGGCTTGGGCCAGATCCTGAAGCTGTGAAATGTGACGGAACTTCTATGTTCGAGGGCCTGGTGAACAAGATGAACTACATCCTCGCCAGCGCTACGGGAAGCAGAAAGTCCGAGGCCTTGAGAGGCAAGCGCGTCGGCATTATGCAGATCGGCTCTGCCTCCTACCACGCTGGCCCCTTTTTTGGCTTCATGGCACTGAACTGTGGGCTGCCGCCCAAGGACGGAATTGAGCCATCCAGGGGGTACAGGCCTGGATGATCTTGAGCTTCATGTAGTCCTTGTCCCTGTATCCGAAGGCTCTTCGGATGACATTCTTGGCTGTGAGATTGGTCCTCTCAACGTATCCCAGAGAAACCTTCTTGTCGCAGTAAGCGAGGATACCGTCAAGATGATCTTCAACCAGACGGACGAACTCATGGTAGGGCTTGAGGCGGCTCCATTTGAGCTCGGCCTTCCAAGCTGCCCAGAACCTGAGCGCACAGCCCTTGTAGCTGTAGTCCCACAAACGGCCAAAAGACTCCTTGAGCAGATGCGCTTTCAGAAGCTTAGGACTGGCGGCGAGGATATCGTTGAGCGCCTCCCGAGCCTTTCCCCGGACACGCGCTCGGCGTGCCAATAGCACGAACTTCTTGCCGGAGAGGGTTTTCTTGAAGCGCCCCAGGGCCTTGGACAGCTCGGCCTTTCGGACATCGTTAAGAGCTTTCAGGAGATGCTGGATCACATGGAACTTGTCGTAGATAATTTTGATTCCAAGACAATGCTTCAAGAAGCTGTTACGAAAGGGTTCCCACATGTCCATCACCGCGTGCGTGATCAGCTTGGCTCTCTCTTTGCCAAACCATTTCCAGAATTTCTTGAGGCTTCTTTCCTTGCGCCCATTGACGATGTAGAGGAGTTCGGGGCCCCGAGGACCTTCCGGGGCGCTGAGCATCGTCCAGTAGGTCTGGCCTTTACCCACGCCGATCTCATCGGCTCCAAGGACTGTCAGACCATCCAAGGGGCGTTCGGTCTGGACTTTCTCCATGGCGTGCTTGTCGATGTCCTTGACGGTGTGCCGGTGCAACGCTTGCAAGATGCCCACCGCTTTGTTCGTCATCACTTTGCACAATTCCGAGACGAGCGTGGACAGATGGCGGGTCACCTGGGGACCCCGGATTGTAACGAAGTCCAAGGCTTCCGTACGGATGCTGCATTTCGAGCAATCGACTCGATAGCGCTCGAAACGAAGGAAGCTCACGTGTTGCCACAGAGTCAAATGTTGGGCCTCCTGCCAGCTATGGTCATATCCGGGTGCAACTTGTCTGCATTCACCACAGATGTATCCCTCTTTGCGCCGTTGCAGATGGACAATTATTACGCTGCGTTTCTTCCGGATTGCCCATTCCACACCAACCACGCCAAAGCCTTGAATTCCAAGCAGCGATGTGAGACAATTTGGTTGCATCTGATGCGGCCTCCTTGCCTAAGATACAGGGAGTCTACCGCATCAGATGCTTCTTTTTTCAGTTCTTTTTTACCCACACTATCGTGACCTAGACCGTTTAAAGGCTTCCAGTCTTTGCCGCCGTCCACCGACTCGAAGACCCCGCCGGACGACATGCCGACATACATATGCTTCGGATCGCGCGGGTCGATGTTGATCGAATGGAGCTTTGGCCCGTCGGGAGTGCCGTCGCCGATGCCGCCGGTCCACGCGCTCCGCATCGGATGGTCGTTAAACCCCGAGACTCCCTCCCACATGCGACCGCCATCCTCGGAGCGAAAAAGCCCCTGAGGCGATGAGCCTGCGTACCAGACGCCGGCCTGACTTGAATGACCGGGAGTGAGCCAGAAGACATGATCGAGAACGAGGCCCTTCTGCCCTTCGGGCACTT
>JBBTCR010000718.1:0-5519 GCA_038043105.1 Bacteroidota bacterium | reverse complement strand
TGAAGAAGACGTACGCCATTCGAGCCTTGCCAACGTACATCGTCCTAAGCCCGAGGGGAAAGGAGCGGAAGAGGCATGTCGGCTTCTTTCCGAAAACAAACTTCGTGAAATGGCTAGGTGACTCCAGCAGTCTGCTCATCGTAACGTGGCCGAACTTCAGCGACGCCCAGGCGAGTGCCTTCCAGCAGAAGAAAAGGGTCTTGGCACTGATACTCAAATCGGGAGCGAGCATCGAACAGATCAACACCATCTTCGAATTTGAAAACGTGCAAAAGCTCGTCAACGGATACTACGTCCCGACACTCCTTTTCCAGACCGACCCCGCCGAGAGAAAGCTCGTGGAGGAGCTAGGCGCCAAGGACTATGCCTTGGATGAATTCAGCGCACTGGCCATTGTGCTCGAGCCAGACAGAAAGGAAATCGGGCGCTTCAACGTTACTCGTTCCATGCAATACTACGAAACACAACTCCTTCAGAGGCTGGAGGAATTTCACAGCAGAGAGAGACTTGCTGAGCCCGGAGCTCCGCCCTCGCGCAAGCCCTGATTTCATCATTCTTGCAGACTCAGAGCGCGTCCCTCTATCCTATTGACTCGAAGATCCTGCGTCAAGCTTCTCAGAATCGTTTTGCTTGTCCCAACAATTGTCCCTATCTTTTTCCCGCATTATTCTGAGCGCATCCCTCATGTCATCTGACAAAAAGCTTCGCATACTCATCATTGTTGCACTTCTCCTCGGTTGGATTCTCGTTGTGTTTTTCCGTTCCGGAACAGCGTGGGGAGGGCAATGAAGGTTGTCGATTTTCTGCGCCGTGTGCGGATACGCCTCTGGCGGAGATTGAAAGGCAAATCGCCAATCGTTAATCGGCAATCGACAATATCAAGGAATTTCCCATGGCGCAATCCATTGCTACAAAGACCAGCGGCCGATTGCTTTCACTCGACGTGTTCCGCGGCGCCACCATTGCCGGCATGATGATGGTGAATAATCCGGGCACCTGGAGCCACATCTATCCGCCGTTCAAACACGCAGCGTGGAATGGCTGGACGTTTACCGATCTTATCTTTCCATTCTTTCTGTGGGTCGTGGGTGTGGCGATGACGTTCTCTTTCTCGAAGCGAATAGAGCAAGGCGCTGATCGGACGAAGCTGATGATGCACGCGCTCCAGCGAGCGTTGATTATCTTCGCCGTGGGACTGTTTCTCAATGGCTTCCCCTTCGGGCTGCTCTTCGGCCAGCAATTCAGTTGGGCAGCGATCAGGATACCGGGTGTTCTTCAACGGATTGCCATGTGCTATTTCATTGCGAGCCTGATCGTTCTGTACTCCAGCATTGTATGGCAAATACGGTGGACAGCTATCTTTCTGATTGTGTACTGGGTCCTGGTAAAGGCGATACCAGTGCCTGGCTATGGAGCAGGCGTGTTGGAACCTATGGGGAGCTTGGTTTGGTACATCGATTCAACAATTCTGAGTGGGCACACGTGGACAGGTGCACCGGCGCCGGGATTTGACCCGGAAGGGATTCTCAGCACGCTTCCCGCTATTGCCACAACTCTCTTCGGGGTGCTGACAGGACATTTCATTCGATCGGAGAGGACTCCTGAAGAGAAGACGGCCTGGATGTTTGTCTATGGAAGTGGGCTCATGTTCGTCGGTCTGGTGATGGATAACTGGCTCCCGATCAACAAAAATCTCTGGACCTCTTCCTACACGGTCTTCATGGCTGGCATTGCGTTGAACATCTTTGCCTTCTGCTACTGGTTGATCGATGTAAAGGGATCCACGGGGTGGACGAAGCCGTTCCAGATTTACGGCCTGAACGCCATCAGCATGTTTGCCCTCGCGGGCCTCGTCGGACGACTCACTGCGGTCTGGAAGGTATCAGGTGCGGACGGAGCACCGATCTCGCTTAAGGCCTGGTACTATCAGCTTCTGTTTGTGCCGATCGGCGACCCGATGATTGCTTCCTTCCTCCATTCCGTGGTCTTTATGCTGGGGTTATATCTGATTGCTTACGTGATGTATCGCTTTAACGTGATCATCAAAGTGTGAGCACAAACGGTTGTCATAATTCGAATGAATTCGGGGTCTAATTCTACCTTTTATCGCCAGCAGAAGTTCGCCATCGGCCTATCGCTGGTTGTCGGGTTCTTGATGCTGGTTGGGAAGACTTACGCATTCCTCATCACCGGCTCCGTAGCAATTCTTTCCGACGCCGCTGAATCGGTTGTTCACATCATTGCGGTATCCTTTGCTGCCTTCAGTCTCTGGCTGAGTCTCAAGCCTGCCGATCACAGTCACCTGTATGGGCATGAGAAGATCAGCTTCTTTTCCGCCGGCATGGAAGGGATGATGATCGTGATTGCTGCGATGTATATCATCTATGCGTCGATTGCGAAGTGGATTGCCGGTCTTCATCTACAGAACCTTGAGACTGGAACACTCCTCACGGCTGCGGCAGCAGTGGTGAATGCTGTATTGGGCGGGTATCTCGTCTGGCAGGGAAGACGCACGCGCTCGCTTGTACTGGTGGCGAACGGCAAACATGTCTTGACCGACTCTTGGACCAGCTTCGCAGTCATTATCGGTCTGTTGGCAGTGATGTGGACAGGGTGGCTTCCCTTCGATCCGATCATTGCCATGGTAGCAGCGGTCAATATTCTGTGGTCGGGAGGGAAGCTGATGCGCCAGTCTGTTGGCGGGCTGATGGATGAAGCGGATCCAGTCTTCGAGCGGCAACTCCGAAATGCGCTCGATCTCGAGACGCAAAAGCGCGGGTTATGGTATCACGAGTTACGATACCGCCATAGCGGGACGTCCATGTGGGTAGAGTTTCATCTGCTTTTCCCAAAAGGATCCTTTATCGAAGAAGCTCACTGGAAGGCAACAGAGATCGAGGCTGCGCTGAGAGAATCACTCCCCGTTTCCCTTAATATCATCACTCACCTCGAGCCTCGGGAGGAACATGACGACACACACCAGCAACTCAAATCGGCGAATGAATAAGATCGAAGAAATCGCACACAACCTACCGTGATGCATCACGAACTTGGTTTCGGTTCTTTGCGATCTCATACGATCGGTGTAGTTTCCATTCTTCCACTCGTCCGCTCTTCCACTCTCCCACACATACTCCTCCGCTCACACACTCATTCTTTTCCTCCCTCACCCACCCACTCTGCGGCAAGATGTGATGAGGTTCTACACGTCCTGTGCTGACGAGTTCATTGCGAGCCTGCAACGGAAATGGGATATCAACAAGATGATTCCCTTGGATGAGTCCAAGCTCGCGTTTGCCATACCGAAATTCCACTCCCCCCAAACCTGTGCGGATGAACAGGGGACGCCAGGCGACGCTATGACTGCTTGGCGAACAAGTTGAGCAAACCCTTGACTGTTCACGCGGGATCTCGTACTCTCCAAGCTTGTGAATAGCGGTGAACCTTCCGCTCGTCCTATCGAACAACCATCCCGCGGCGCAAGGTGAAGCAAAAGGAACTTGTTCTTGGCCTGCACTCCTAGCCGTTGGGTTTTTGGAGCTCCACATTCAACGTGACATTGATCGTTTCCCCCGCGATGAGACCACCTGTTTCTATCGTTCTATTCCATTTCAGTCCAAAATCGAACCGATTGATGGAGATCGTCGCTTTCCATGCCGCGAGAACACCACGGCTGGTCTTGAGCATACCGTTCAACGTTGCATCAAATGTGACTTTCTTTGTGCTATCTCGAATTGTCAGATCGCCAGTGATCTTGTACTTGTTCTCACCAACTTTTTCGACCAACGCGCTCTTGAACTTGATCTCGGGAAACTTCTCCGCGTTGAAAAAATCATCCGATTTCAGATGATTGTCCCTTCGCTCGTTATCGGTGTTAATGCTGGCGACCTTGATGTTGGCGTCAACAACCGCGTCGCTGAAGTCTTCTTTTGTGGAGTTAACGGTGATGTCAAAGTCCCTGAAATTGCCGGTTACTTCCGAGATGACCATATGCCTCACGGCGAACCCGACGCTCGTGTGAGCTTTGTCGATCCTCCATCCCGAGTTTTGAGCAGACGCAGCGAACGCGGAAAAGATTGTGAGTACTAGAATAACTGCCAATCGTTTCATACGATCTCCTTGAGTCAATGTGCATTGTTTGATTGAATTGTGTTATTAACTGATGTTACGCATCCCATTAGAAATTTTGCCACAAAGGCTCGAAGGCACAAAGAAAAACAAGGAAAGTAGGCGAAAAAACCTAATTTACCCTTGGTGTCTTTGTGACTTTGTGGCTGAAAATCAGTCCCTGCGTAAGATCAGTTATTAAGTAATTTCGATTTCGATGCGGTCTCCATCCCGAAGAAGGAATCGTCCATCCACCACTGAACTCCAAAAGTTCGAACTCTGTACTCGCTCTTCGAGCTGCCGTTTCGCCTGGCGGTCGGGCATCTCAATGCCGAAGCACATCAGGCCTAGCGAATCCGGTGACAAGGGCGATCCATCTTTGCTGTTCCAGATGTTGAGTCCGATATGATGGTGGTAGCCACCCGCCGAGAGAAACAGAGCGCCTGGAAACGTCCGCTGGGTGACATCAAACCTGAGGAGTTCGTGATAGAATTGCTCCGCCATCTGAAGATTGGACACCTGAAGATGGATGTGTCCGATGGTTGCGTATGGATGAATTCCGGTCCAGGATTCATCGCTATTTCGAAGCTCGGACAGGAGACTATCAAGATCAAGCTCCCATGTTCCCATCCCCAGTTCGCCCTGCCGATGGGGCCACTGATCCCGAGGGCGATCCAAATACAACTCAATACCGTTCCCGTCGGGATCCGCTAGATACAAAGCCTCGCTCACACCGTGATCGGCGAAACCCTCAAATGTCCAGCGATGGTCATAGAGCCTCTTGAAGATTCTGGCAAGCTCTTTTCGGTCCGGCAGGAGGAGCGCCGCATGAAAGAGGCCAGCCGAAGGCACCGACCGCGGCTTTGCTGACCTATTCTCCGTGAGGATCACAATTGGATTCATCCCGTCGCCGGCGGCGAGGTGTACCGTCGCATCAAACCTTTTTACTTCCTTGAGACCGAGAAGATCGCGATAGAACCCGAGCGACTCGCCGAAGTCAGAGACCCGCAGGTGAACGTAGGCAATTCTTGTTGAGCCAGGCAAGCGAAATGAATTCATACTCGTTGCTATAATTCCGGTGAACCAACGCCCTCAGTTCAGTGAGACTTTTGTGAGTGACATTGTCGCCATATTGTGGAACGCTAGGGCATACATTCTCACCTGGAAATATTTAAAGATCGGAAAGGTAGAGACAATATCCATTGCCTCCTGCTCCGTTCGCGCAACGAGCGTCAACCAGAGTCTTGACCTATCGAGCGCGAGGTTGTAGCCCATAACGGTTCCTCGTTCCATCAAGTCATTGACGTGCGCACGCTGAGAAGGAATGCGCGAGACAAATTCCTCGTCGAAATGTGTCGGAAGAGTAATGTCAACCATGAATTGAATCATCTGCTGAATCCTCACTGATTGCA
>JBBTCR010000717.1:0-1011 GCA_038043105.1 Bacteroidota bacterium | reverse complement strand
CGATTCAGGAAAGAGAGGGCTGAGTACTACGGAACGGCCAACCTCTACAGGCCACACAGGGATTTTACGATCAGTGGAGACCAGACTCACTGCATCTGTCCGGCAGGGAAACGTTTGTATCGCAACGGTGGTAACGTAATCGTCAACGGGAACAAAGCGATTAAGTTTCGGGGCCGGAAGACAGATTGTCGTGTATGCGAATTTCGAGAGAAGTGTCTGAGGCATCCGGAGAGGACAGAGGAGCGGCAGGTCTACTTTTTTGAAGGTCGAAGTGAGAAGGCACCTGAGACGTTTACCCAGAAGATGAGACGAAAGATCGATTCGATAAGAGGTCGTCTTATCTATAATAGAAGGCTTGGGACAGCGGAGCCTCCATTTGCCCATATCCGACATGCCTTAGGGCTTAGTCGGTTTACGTTGAGGGGAAAGCGAAAAGTGGATATCCAATGGAAGCTTTACTGTATCGTGCATAACCTGACAAAGGTTCATAGATATGGAGAGGGGTTTGCGTGAACGGATCAATGGATAGGTATTTAGGCATGCAGTCTATCATGGAAATGAGAGCATTCATCAGGAGTGCAACAAACTTTGGCGAGAGGAAAATGATAATTTCCTATTTTCGATCCAGCAGAAGGAATGCTTTTTAAAAAAATGACTTTTTCTACAGACTCGTTAGGCAACTCGTAGGAAAGCAGAATGATCCTTGTAGCTTTAGTTCTCAGCGTCTTCATTGTCGCCTTAGGTGTTTTCGGCATCATAGCGCCAAGCCGTCTCTTGGCCGTTGCCAGGTCCTTTCAAACGCCTGCCGGACTCTACTTCGCGGCAGTTTTCCGCTTCGTCTTGGGAGTTGCGCTCCTCCTCGCTGCACGTACTTCGCGCTCACCCCAGATTGTATACCTTCTCGGACTCATCATTCTCATCGCGGGGCTAATGACTCCTTTCTTTGGCTTGGAGCGTTTCCGGAGACTTCTGGATTGGTGATCGGCACAAGGGCCTGTGTTCAAGCGTATT
>JBBTCR010000716.1:0-2512 GCA_038043105.1 Bacteroidota bacterium | reverse complement strand
CGCAGAACCGACCACCCAGCATCTCGTGGAGCTGAGGAGGCTCGAACTCCCGACCTCTTCGTTGCGAACGAAGCGCTCTCCCAGCTGAGCTACAGCCCCTCATGGATTACTCTACAGAACCTATGTGTTGAGTCCCGCCGTTATGGTGAGCGGAGTCGAACCACGGCGGGATCCTCAAAGTTGCAGCCACTCACTTCGTTCGTGGGCAACTTTGGGACTACAGCCCCTTAGAGGCCCAGTGGAAAACCTAATGATTTGAATCTCACCGCCAAGATCGCCAAGAAGAATTGACTTTTTCACTTGGCGCCCTTTGCGTCTTGTCCCGAAGGGACCCCTTCGGGGGCGGTTCATATTACTTTTCGACCGCACTTCTAGCGCAGTGTTAAAGTAAGCATAAACAGATAAAAAAACAACGACAACTTTTGGCCTATTCAGCCCTGAAGCGTGCGGTGCTGCGAGTGTCCTCACTGTCGCGAGAGTGAATATCATTTTGCGCGATCGTTGATTCTCCACCCTCTTTTTGGTAAGATGCTGGCCAAACAAGGAGGACAACGTGAAAAAGCAAGAGAGCGAAACGATGTTTTCTGAGTTTCTCGCTGTCGTCCGGCGGCTCAGAAAAGAATGCCCCTGGGATCGCGAACAGACCCATCAATCGATTCGTCACAGCTTGATCGAAGAAGCCTATGAGGTTGTAGAGGCCATTGATCACAACGATCTAGAGGAACTCAAGAAGGAACTCGGCGATCTCCTGCTTCACGTGGCATTGCATTCAATCATGGCCGAAGAGAAATCCGCCTTCACCATCGATGACGTGCTTTCAGATTCCATGAAGAAGCTCATCCGTCGGCACCCGCACGTCTTTGGTGATGCAAAAGTCGAAAGCTCGAAAGACGTGAAATTGAATTGGGAAAAAATCAAGATGAGCGAGGGGCGCAAATCTCTGATGGAGGGCGTGCCGAATGACATGCCGGCTCTTCTTAGGGCGCACCGCCTCCAGGAAAAGGCGTCGAAGGTTGGATTCGACTGGAAACATAAAGAGGATGTGTGGAAAAAAGTCAAGGAAGAGATCAATGAGCTCCACGCGGCGGAGTCATCATCCACCCACGAACACCTGGAAGAAGAATTTGGCGACCTTCTCTTCGCCCTTGTAAACTACGCGCGTTTTCTGCACGTCAACCCTGAGAGCGCACTCGGCAAATCAACCAAAAAATTCGCGAGACGGTTTCAGCGCATTGAGGAAGAGCTTCACAAACAGGGGAAGAAACTGGAACATTCGACGCTCGAGGAAATGGATGCGCTGTGGAACGCGGGAAAACGCGTGGAGAAAAAACGGTAGCCCTCGTTCAGCCGGGCTTCGTTGGTGATCCTCCGTTCGAACGTCCTAACCATGCCCCCCGTTCTTCTTTACTTCGTTGCCGTTTGTGCGAAACCGGTCGTAGGCGTCGATGATATCCTTGACCAGCCGATGCCGGACGACGTCGTTCCGGTCGAGGTAGGCAAAGCTTACTCCCGGAATGGATTTCAGCACTTCTTGGATCTGCACGAGCCCCGAAACCGTGGATAGCGGAAGGTCGATCTGTGTGATGTCACCCGTGATGACGGCCCTCGCGTGCTCACCCAACCGCGTCAGAAACATCTTCATCTGCAAGGCGGTTGCGTTCTGAGCTTCATCGAGAATGACAAACGCGTTGTGAAGCGTTCGGCCGCGCATATAGGCAAGCGGCACAATCTCAATGATGCGCTTCTCCATATAGCTCTTGAGTTTCTCGACGGTCAGCATGTCATCGAGCGCATCATACAATGGCCGCAAGTACGGATCCACTTTCTCCCTCAAATCACCCGGTAGAAACCCCAGGTTCTCGCCCGCCTCAACAGCCGGCCGTGCCAGCACCACCCTGGTGACATCTCTGTTCTTCAGAGCAGCAACAGCCATTGCAACAGCCAGATACGTCTTGCCTGTGCCGGCAGGGCCAATAGAAAACACAATGTCATTCTTCCGGATCTGCTGTACATACGCCCTTTGCCCCGGTGTGCGAGGTTTGATGATGCCGACTTTGGTATAGAGGATCGCGTAGTCCGCGTCTTCCACGGCCACCTCGCGGGGGAGGTCCGGCGACGACCCGTTGACCGTCACCAGATCGACCACCGTGTCAACATCATTCGGCGTCAGATTGCCATTCTTGTTCAGAATATAGATAAGCTCCTTGAAGATCTTCTCAATTCTGACTGCATCAGCTTCCGGTCCGCGCACCGTAATTTGATCGCCACGAAGGGTGATCGTTGCGTCAAACCGATCTTCGATCATTTGAAGATTAGCATCATTGAACCCTAACAACTGAACAGTGTCGACACCTGCCAACTGAACCCTTCGCTCTACCAAAGTGTCAATCCTCCTCACTGATGTGGTGGATGAGAAAGCGAAACGCCCTCAGAACCGCACAATGGTGCGGCGAGGGCGTTCCAAAATGTAGAAACGTTGATGAATCAACAGAACCGTGGGAAGCGTTCCTCC
>JBBTCR010000715.1:0-1814 GCA_038043105.1 Bacteroidota bacterium | reverse complement strand
AATCCGATCGTCCCGACTGCATACGTGCTCGAGCAGAACTATCCGAACCCGTTCAACCCGACGACGAACATCGTCTTCTCCATCCCGCAAACGGAGAAGGCCACACTGACAATCTTCAATCTGTTGGGACAAAAGATCGCAACGCTGGTTGACGGTTCGCTCCTCGCCGGGACGCACGTTGTCAGTTGGAACTGACGCGATGGTCTCGGTCGGCAACTGCCTTCCGGTGTTTACTTCTACAGGTTGTCGACATCGCGCTTCTCGGAAGCGAGGAGAATGGTGCTGCTCAAGTGAGTCTGTGAAATCCACCGCACGACGAAGCCCCCGAGAGGGGGCTTTTTGTTTCTACTCAAGTTGACCTCTCTTGGGAAGGGGTTTGCGCTAGTGTCTCGATTCACAAGTTCGTTGAATAAGTCTGCCTGTCAGAAGTTCTCGATGCAAGCAGAAATCAGGCAATTTACTGCAACAACTTATTAAAGGTATCTCTGAGACTCGACACTAGATGCGCCTGCCTGTCGCGCGGTACGGCTCACCCGAACCATGGCCGACTGCGCCCGCCAGACTGATTCTGTCGGGCTGGCAGGTCGGGGCAACAAAAAACCCAGCAAAAACCTCGGAAGGGCTTTAGCCCTTTCCCCATCGGCGATCCTCCTTCCTGCGCTCGTTTCTTGTCAAGTCATCATCCGCGAAAAATGAGAACTCAAGCTTCAGCCTGCCTACCGTTTACTTTACACCCCCGTTGCCTGTGAGATACGTGTGGAATCATCATTTGGCGGGTGGCAACTGCTGAGATCACCATCGAGAAGCATGCAATCAGACCGCAAGCTCAATCATTGAGCTCTTCAAGTGCAACAATGCACGCTTTTTTGAAACAATGACAAGTCGCGGTCAAACAATGCTGGCTGCATTGCAAACAATGAGAACTTTTATCGAGTAATGAGCTGTGAGAGTGAAGAAATGAGGTCTGCATTACAAGAAATGAGAACTTTTCTGGAGAAATGAGACGTGAAGGTGAAGAAATGCCCTCTGCGTTGCAAGAAATGAGAATTTCGAGAGAGAAATGAGACGTGAGGTTGAAGAAGTGGACACTTGAGGTGTAACAATGACCTGTGAAGGCGAAGAAATGAGGTCTTCAACTGAAGCAATGTCATCTTGAGCTGACGCAATGTCATCTTGAGGTCGTGCGAAGCGATCTTCGGGTCGAGAAATGCGGTTTTGTGGTCGTGCAAATGGGTTCGCGGTGCGGACAAAGCCACAAATGAGGCCAAACAAGGTTGTAGGTCGGGGCAGGTATGCCCGACGCGAATGAAGTCGAGCAACGTGGGGACGCAGGGACTAGACGGAGTCCTGGATGAGCTTGGCGCCCGCTTCGCCCGGAAGGCCAAACCCACCCCAGCAAAATGAGGCAATTTCGCCAGTCTTGCTGAATTTGCGGTTCTGGACACCATCGATTGTGCTCGGAGCTCCAGCGGTCGAGTTCCGAGCACCGATGGTCGTGCTCTGAGCTGCTACCGTCGAGCTTTGGACTCGGGCGATCGAGGTCGAGACTCCAATGGCCGTGTTTTGAACTCGGAGGGGCGAGTTCGGAGATCCCACTGGTCGAGCTCCATGCCCGGGTGGCCGAGGTTCTAGCTGCGATGGCCGAGTTCCAAATCGGGACGATCGGGTTCTGGACTCGACAAGGGTGGCCAGGCTAAGTGTCCAAGGACAAAGGGCTATTTCGCTGCCTGTTCATTCCGCGAGGAGTAGCCAATATTAGCCGGGCGATCCGGCAATAGTGGGGGGTTCCAGGCAACGGAACCTCGCGAAGGGTC
>JBBTCR010000714.1:0-2356 GCA_038043105.1 Bacteroidota bacterium | reverse complement strand
AACAAAGTCTTGATCGGAAAAACCAACATAGTTCGGCCAGTATGGAATGTGAAGCGTATCTCCCCTCGATGGGACCCAGATCGTATCCCACGGAGCCCCGGTGGGAAAGAATTCGTTTGGAGTATAATGTGCTTGAGTGGTTGAGACCGCCGTATCACCTGTGGGAGTGATAGCACCAATCCATAACCCTCCTTGATACAGATGCTCCTCGTCGCTTCCCGGTGGAAACTCAGAGTAGATTAAGCCGGGAAATTTTGTCAGTGCTTTGTTGAGCGTGCCCATGTTCGTTACCACCTGGCGCACTTTGCCTACATTGTGCATTTTCCAATCGAGTTTCACAAACTGGGCAAAGAGCGGCGTCGCACTGAACATAGCAACCAAGAACAGAACCATGCGGCTCTTGTACTGAGTAACCATATGCTTATTTCTTCTCTGTTCCATCGGCTTCGATCAAATCAAAAATCGATTCGAATGCCGAGCCTTGTTGTTCGGCCGGTGGAGAATTGGCGAGGATCCATGATGCTGATCATTCTATAATAATCATAGAAATTCGGTTGTGGACGCTCGATATCACCATACCGGAACGGTTTCCCGGACCACGTATTGAACCCGAAGCTCATTTGAATATTCTTCTGGTCAAAGAGATTGAAGACGTCGAGTGTCAATGCAAAACGCATCCCTCCAACGTCAAATCCTTTTTCGAATTTCACGTCGGTTGTTGAGTACGAAGGGCCGATCGCGGTATTCTCCCGCTTCTGCGCTTCCACGGGATTGATGGTCGCTTCGCCGGGAGTGTACGGATTTCCTGTGGAGAACCTATACAGTAGCGTCAGATTCCAGTCACCCGGCAGTTCAAGACCAAACAGAGTGGGATGCTGATTCTCGCCAGCCGCCAGGGTCCCCTGGAAAATGACCTGATGCCGGATATCCCACCCGAGAGGGCGTTCACGAATGGGATACGGAAAATTCGTTTGCGATCGGATGTAGTCGTCAAATGCAGAAGATGAATATCCGCTGGTCCACTGAATGGTGTACGTGGCCTTCCCCGAGACGAAATCGGCATACCGCTTGATCAGCTCAAACTCCAATCCTCGAGCGCGCGCATATCCCTTGTTATCGTACAGTTCCACCGGTAAGCCCTCTTTTCCGTACAGGAGGGTTGTGCCGACCTGTTTGGAGATATCCTTCGCGTAACTCTTGATGTCAATTGCCCAAAAATCCGAGAGCTGATGTGTGAATCCGAATTCGTACAAAATCGTTTGCTCATAGTCGAGCTTCGGATTGCCGGCAAAGCTCCCGCTGTAGGGGTCGCGGTAAAAGAATTGCAGTTCCGGCAGCTGATTGAAGTGCCCGTATGAGAAGAACACCACGGTGTATTCGGAGATCGGAAATGAGATACCAAACCGCGGGCTGAACTTGTAGATGGTCGATTTCCAGTCTGCCTTCAATCCAGTCGCACTCTCCCATGTTCGTATCCAGTCGCTCCCCATGACGGTCTTCCCGAGTGAGAACCAGTCGATGCGTGCACCGGCGTTGATGATGAGGTACTCAAGCTCAAACTTGTCCTGAAGATATGCGGCACCAATGGTGGGCTTCACCTGAAACACCCATCGGTTCTGTCCGAAGAGCGGGAACGGGCCGGAAGGAGGAAGAGAATCGATACCCTGACCAAACCTCGAAAGCTTCACCCCTCCATCCTGAATGTCAATGTAGCTGATATCGTTATAGCGAAACTCGAGTCCGGTTTTCACGAGGTGTGCCGGATGAGCTTGCGACGTCAGGTCTCCCTTGAAAGTGTATGTCTTTGTGTTATCATCCCTCCAAATATTCTCGTAGCCGCGCTCGTCGAAGAACCCTGTGCGTTGATCAATTTGTGGTGAAGCGATGGTGGAAATGAAGCGTCCCGTGCTATCCATGATCCAAAAGTCCTCGGGGCTCTTGCCGTTCCACGAGCCTCTGTACGTCACGCCCAAGTAGCCCAGGTTCACATTGTAGTAGGTCGACTTTGAGATCACGTGATTGAACTGCAGGTTGACCGCATGGTTTTGCCTCCGATAACCGGCGGTTCGATCAAGATAGTCTCGCCATAGCCATTCAAAGCTCGTCCACTGTTTCCACGATCCGTGATAACTCAAGACGAATCGGTGCGACGGTGTGATCTCGTAGTTGAGTTTGGCGTTGAAGTTCTGAGCGTTATCTTGCTTTTCCCTCACCTCGATGCCGAACAGGGAGAACGTCTCGCGCGCCCGATTGTTATTGTACGGCGTGTTCGTCATCGTGACATTCCCGGATATGAAATAGCTCATTTCAGCGGGGATGCTCAATCCCAGACCTGGGAGGAATTCACGAGTGATCG
>JBBTCR010000713.1:0-14423 GCA_038043105.1 Bacteroidota bacterium | reverse complement strand
CTTCGCGTCCTTATCGTAGTGAGCCTGTGTTGCGAGGCCCACGCGTCCGAGGCTGAATTGAATGCCAACGGTGAAGCCTTTCGTGTCAAAGTAGCGGCTGGCAATCCGTACCCCAGGTAAGGCTTCAATGGCGACGCCGGCGCTCCAGCGTCCATCTGCCAGAGTCTGTTTGCTCTGCAGTGCATAGTCACCGAAGACCGTAAGAAACTCGTTTCCAAACGGTCGCGCTGCAAGGTCAACGACGCCCTCGTCAGCGCCGCGACTTTGGGTGCTCAACGTGCCGACGAGTCCGAGCGAGAGGTAGGGATTGGGTCGGAACAGCGTTCCGATCATCACGAGGCTTGAACGGTTGAATGTCTTCGTGTAGCCGCTCGACCAGCCGTAGGCTAGACCGTAGCTCATGGTGCGATTGCCCGTTGCGAGCGAAAGTCGATAGTCGGTGACGTACAGTGTACCGACTTTTTGGTGGATGAGTCCGAAGCCGACGTTTGGTCTGGCCGCGAAAAATCCCCAACGGTTAAAATCAGTCCACTTCCCTGATTGATCGGACCACAAGAAAGCAAGATCGGGCTCGTGCAGAAGTGAGGTAAGCGCGGGATTGTCATACCCGTATAAGCCGAACTTCATCGCGCCGGGGGATGTCAACAGGAAATCGTTCTGTGTATGAAAGGAAGGATATACTGCTTGGCCAAAAGCAAGTGCAGGAATCAGTAGAACAAGGCAGATAATCGGAAGCGTGTGTGACTTCATAGATCCTCCATTGTTTGTTCAACTCTCGAATTGCATCAGCGAGGTCTGCGCACCAGACGCAGCATGTCGCGGACGGCGCGATCAAGACCGACAAAGAGCGCGCGTGTGATGACGGCGTGGCCGATGCTCAGCTCATCAATTTCTTTGATTGCAGCAACCGGCGTAACGTTCGTATAGTTCAGCCCGTGACCGGCGTTCACACCCAGACCGATGGACTTGGCGAGCTTTGCCGCACGCAGGATGCGCTTCAGCTGTTCTTGCTGCTCCCGTTTCGTGCGCGCTTCAGCATACTCTCCCGTGTGGATCTCGATCATGTCGGTTCCGATCTCCTTCGAGGCTTCAATCTGTGTCGCGATTGGATTAACGAACAAGCTGACAGGGGTGTTGTGCCGGTGAAACGTCTTGATGACATCCTCCAGCCGCCGCTTGTTTGCTTTGACGTCAAGTCCGTCCTCCGTTGTGAGCTCTCGGCGGTGCTCGGGGACGAGGGTGACAAAATCGGGACCGACATCGACCGCGATGGCGATAATCTCGTCCGTTGCGGCCATTTCGAGGTCGAGCCTGGTCTTAATGGTCTTGCGTAAGGTTCTGACGTCCTCATCGCGAATGTGCCTGCGATCCTCACGCAAATGGCACACAATCCCAAGAGCCCCGGCGGCTTCGCATACCTTTGCGGCCTCAACGGGATCGGGCTCCTTTCCTCCCCGGGCATTCCGAACGGTAGCGATATGATCAATATTGATGGCCAAACGCATAAGCACTCCGACAAAATTGTGTGTACAGTGTGGTAGTCAATATAAGAAATTTCCCAATGTTTGGAAATTTGACCATATTTATTTGTTCGCAGCATCCAAGAGTCAGTACCAGTATCGCTCCGGCTGAAACTTTTCAATTGGAGTCAGCGTAGTTTTGATGGGCTAAGACTATCTCAAAGGTGAGGTTATGAAGACAATCATCAAAACTCTCATCCTGGCATCGTGTGCTCTCTTGCTCACGGCAGGAGCCGATGCGCAGTCGAAGAAACGGGAGAGCTCAACTCGCAGTAATCACGAAGACCTCGGGGAGCGAATTGAATCCATCATTGAGGACGTGATCGCGAGAATCAGCAAGAGATTCTCGGGCGGAGACTACGACGATGACATCTTCGCGAGCGATACGATCCCGCCGAAGCGCGCAAAGAAGGATCGCCGCGAATCTCGATCCGGCCCCATTCGAGAAGACAACAATCTCACCTATGAAGGGGATACCGTCATCGAGGAAGAGGACACAATCGCTGCCAATGTTGTCGTCAAAGCGGGTGATCTGACGGTCTACGGGAAAATCGTCGGTGATGTTCTCGTCGTGGGTGGCGATCTGTATGTCAAAGACAATGGACACGTCACCGGTAACGCAAAAGTCATTAACGGCGACGTCATCAAGGATGAGGCTGCACGCATCGACGGGTACATTGACAAGACAAGTTCAACGGCGAATTCGTACCGTGAGAGCGAGAAGAAGTTTACCCGGTCATCGACGCGACTCAATGCAAACTGGGTCAGCGAGACAACGAATCTCGACAACTTCATCTTCCGCTACAACAGGGTTGAGGGCATGTTCCTTGGCCTGGGTTCCGACAAGCGGTACTACTGGGATGGAAGAAAGAGCTACAGCCTCTATGGCTCCTTTGGCTATGGATTCAAAGCACGTGGGTGGAGAGGAACCCTCGGATTGAGTCGGCAGTTTGCGTTCAATGATGACCAGCTCATTGAATTTGGCATTGAAGGTCACAAGCTCACAGACACCAAAGACAACTGGATCATCGGTGTGCATGAGAATACTGCAGCAGCGATTCTCATCCACGAGGATTACCGTGATTACTTTCAGCGCACAGGGGTGGGCTTCAACGCGGGATATGCATTGCAGCAGGATTATGTCACAGGTCAGGTCCGTGTTGAATACTTGATTGATGACTATAAGTCGATGGAAAACCGGACGGAATGGTCGATCTTCGGAGGAGATAAGCGATTTCGCTTCAATCCCCCAATCCAGGGAGGAGAGATGCGCAGCATCCTGACATCGGCCGGTTTGAGCACGGTGACGAAGACGATGTATGGTCCAGAAGGGTGGAGCATCTTTGCAACAGCGGAATTTGCTGATCAGAATTTTGGGGGCGACTTTGACTTCGATCAGTATGTCTTTGACGTTCGCCGGTATCAGCCGCTGGGCCGGTACGACAATCTGAATGTTCGCGTGAGGGTTGGGACCGCTGAAGGCAGGGTGCCTCCGCAAAAGATGTTCGAGCTTGGCGGCCTCAGCACATTGCACGCATTTCCGTTTAAGTCCGAGGCGGGAAACCGGATGATCCTGCTTAATGCTGAGTACATCATCAACGGGGATTTCCTCGGCGAGCTGGATTTCTGGCCAAGTTGGCTGATGCGTGGAATCAATTTCATTGTGCTCGGCGATGCTGGTCTGGTGCGCGCGGAGCAGCCGAGCGCTTCGTGGAATGGCGGGTTCAGCGGCATCAAGTTTTCCGAGTTCAAACACGACGTGGGTGTTGGCGTGGCGACGCGCAGCGGATCGTTCCGGCTCGCCTTTGTCTGGCGAACCGATCGAAGCGAGCCAGCGCGGTTTATCTTCCGATTGGCAAGACCATTCTGAGATTCTCTCTATACGCTCGGGTGTAGGGAAGGGTCGGAATCACCATCCGACCTTTCTTATTGTACTGACAGGTGCGCTTTAGAAAATTTCGATTTATCTTCATGGCGTGCCCGAAGGTGCACTGCTCCTCAATCCCAATTGATGTTTGGAATGAATCGGAGGGTGCCGAATATGTTTCCAGTGATACTTACCCTCTCGTGGATCATCCTTATGACGATCACACTCTCAGCTAGCTTCGCGCAAGAGCAGGCAAACATTGCGCGTGAACTTTACAATTCCTATCCACACTATCAGGTCGCGGAAATTACCTCGCGCAGGTTTACCCAGGGGGACATGCTCCGGTGGCTGAAGCCCATGCAGGAGCAGCGGGTGTTCGAGATGGTGCAGGCCGGACAATCTGCGGAAGGGCGCAGCATTTGGTTACTGAAGACAGGACAGGGAAGGACGAAGGTCCTAATGTGGTCGCAGATGCATGGTGATGAAGCAACGGCAACGATGGCCATTGTGGACATGATGAACTTCCTTGGCAAATCGCCAGAGCACCCGGTGGCAAAAATGATCAAGGAGCGGCTAACGCTTCTCATCATTCCTATGCTGAATCCTGATGGCGCGGAGCGGTTTCAGCGCCGTACTGCCCAACTTATCGACATGAATCGTGACGCGCTGGTTCTGGGGACTTCGGAGGCTAGAGTCCTAAGAGGAGTCTGGGAGAGCCATAAGCCGCAGTTCGGGTTCAATTTGCATGACCAGGACCCGCGGATGAGTGTGGGAACCACAAGGAAGGTGAGCACAATTGCGCTCTTGGCGCCTGCCTATGATGAATCGCGCGCGGATAACCATGTGCGAAAGCCAGCGAAGCAGGTAGCAGCGATGTTTGCGGCTGTGATGCAACAGTTCATACCGGGGAATGTCTCGAAGTACGACGACACCTTCGAACCGCGCGCCTTTGGTGACAACATTCAGAAATGGGGAACGAGCACGGTCCTTGTCGAGTCGGGCGGCTGGCCGGGCGATCGCGAGAAAATGTTCATCCGAAAGCTGAACTTCGTCGGCCTATTGACCGCACTTCATGCCATTGCCAGCGAAGGATATCAACATGCTGACATCGATTTGTACGAGACGCTTCCGTCCAGCACAAAGTACTTCTACGATCTCATCCTCCGCAATGCGCAACTGCGCGTGAGTGACGGCACTCCACCCATCACCGCTGACATTGGAATCAACATCGATGAAGAACTCGATCCTTCTACACAAGCGCTCACCCTTGTAGGGAACGTTGTTGACATCGGCGATCTGAGCACGTTCGGTTCGTTCGAAGAAGTTGATCTGCAGGGGGGTCTCATCGAGCGCGTCATCACTCAGATCGACCAGCGGTTGTCCATGGATCAAATTCGTTCCTTATCGAAGAAAAAATAGGAACAGTTCCCACAATTTCACCAACCTTGCTATCGTTGGGCGATTTTCGTAAATTAGACTGAACAATTTTCCCATAGCCTGCTTCATCCAACCTCTCAGGGAGGGTTGCCTGCCGGTCGTTCTCACAGATGGAACTCGAAGCGGTCGTTTCGTGTTCAAAGTGCAGGTTGCCATAGTTCTCTATCGCCGTGAAAGGTGGGTCTAGCTGCTGGTGAAGGGGAAGTAACAGGCGACCCATGATTCCACCATTCTTGGCGGTTGTTTCTCGGAGCTCGAAGAAAAAGCAATCCGAATTTGAGGTAGAGGCACTGCCTCATATGGATGTATTGTACAACTTCGCTCTTCGCACGACGGGAAACGAAAATGACGCGCGCGATTTGTTGCAGGAGACTTATCTCAAAGCTTACCGCTTCTGGGACAAGTACGAGAAAGGAACAAATATTCGCGCGTGGCTGTTTCGGATCATGAAGAACTCCTACATCAACCGGTACCGGAAAGAAACAAAAGAACCGGACAAGGTTGATTACGACGAGATCGAGAATTTCTACAACTTGATTCGTGCGGAGTCAACAGATCCGAACGACCTCCAGGAAAAGCTCTTCGGCAATCTGCTCGGTGATGAGGTAACCAGGGCGCTCGAGAGTCTCCCCGACGACTTTCGCACCGTGGTGATCCTCAGCGATATTGAAGGAATGACGTATGAGGAGATTGCTGAGTTCGTTGAATGCCCGATCGGCACGGTTCGTTCACGACTCCATCGGGGAAGGAAGTTGCTCCAGGCGAGGCTGTACGAGCACGCGAAGAAACGGGGAATCATCAAGACAGATTGAGGAGCAGCTCAGGGCGTTGTGTTACAATTGTTGATTGAGGTGGTCGCGTGAATTGTAGCGCTGTACAAGAGCATGCAGGCGATGCAATAGATAGATTTCTTCCGAAGCAGATCGAGCAGGAATTCCTCGCTCACCTTCAGATCTGCTGCAAGTGCCGTACCGCATACGAGCTGGAAAGACTCTCCAAACACGTCGTTCAGCACCGCGTCAAGTCCATCAGCACTCCCCCATCTATTCAGGCCTTTGTTCTCTATACTCTCCGGGAGCAATATGAAGCTTCGCCCCCTTCGGCAGAGGGATGGCTTGTGAGACTGTTTGCCCGAAGAGCGTTCATTCCCGCTCTCGCCGGCGGTCTTGCCGTTGCCGTGTTGGTTCTTTTTCTGAGTATTCCGCGGGAGTCTGACGACGAACTGACTGCTCACACAGCCTCGAACGACATCATTAACCAGTCGTTTAAAAACCTTGCGCTTGTTCGCTCCGGCCAATTGAAACCCGCTCTGGTTTCGTCCTATCCGGAGAGCGTCATTGGTTACTTCAAGAGGAACAACATCAAGTTTGCTGTAGATGTTGTGAGGCTTCCGAACTGTGAATGGTATGGCGCTGCAGCCTCTGAGTACGGTGGGATCAGCCTGGCGCACGTCGTCTATAAGATTGGCAACGATTGGATGTACGTGTACCAGGTATGCGATGATGACGTGATGAAGGGCTCGAAGCTCTCGCTTCCGCCCGCGGCAAAAACCGCGCTCGCGAAGTCAGGTTGGTACACTGACCCCGCTCATCCGGACTGCAGCGTCGTTGTGTGGAGGGTGGATGGAACGCTCTGTACTGCCGTCTCGACGATGAAGAAAGAGAAGCTCCTTGCTATGCTCACCACGAGGTGATGGCTGCAGGCCACGACCCTCACAAAGGAGAATCGTTCCTAAATACCAACCACCAAACGGTCAGCCAACGCTCGAGGCAGACCGGCCTTCCTAATTTTCTCCGCCGCCGTTGCCACATCATACTTCGCACGAATGTTCTCGTACGTCCAGGTCTCTGTGTCGAAGATCCCGAAGCTAAGCTTTGGATTTCCATCTCGGGGCTGGCCTACGCTTCCGACGTTAACGATAAAGCGGTCGCGGTTCGTTACCGCTATGGCGTTTCCATTCTCCGAAAACATGACTGGGATGTGAGAATGCCCGACGAAGCAGATCCTCTCGACGAACGATTGAAAACCGTCCCTGGCATCGAAGTCCGTGATGATGTAGTTCCATTCCTCTGGATCGGACGGAGAGGCATGAGTGAGAAAGATATCGTCCCGCGCTTTTGTCAATGGAAGGGTTTTGAGGAATTCCTTGCTCTCACCATGAAGAACTTGGTGGGTCCAGAGCGCTGAGAGGCGAGCATTCATTGTAAATTGGTTGGCGACGGACAGATCAACAGCGGCCGCGTCGTGATTGCCGAGGAGGATAACGGTGCACCGCTGGCGGACGATGGCGAGGCATTCATTAGGATTGGCACCATAGCCGACGACATCCCCAAGGCACACAACCTCATCCACTGAATGAGTGTCGATGAACTCGAACGTGGTGGTGAGGGCTTCGAGATTGCTGTGGATATCGGAGATGATGGCTAGGCGCACGGCCGGTTAAGGGATATGGAGATAGAGAATGATTACCGTACGGAACGTTGTTGTCGATGGGATAATGTAAAGAAAATTCCACGGAGTCCCAAAACTCTCGTCTCTTCATTATGGAATTTCTTGCCCCCCAATCCGATGACACGATTTGTGGAAACCCTCCCGAAGAAGCCTCTTACGCGAGTATCTGCTCCAGGTGGTGCTTCACGTGTTTCACGTAGTCACGAATCAGGAATTCCAGCGTCACCGGCTCGTTCTGGCCGATAAAGCAGATGCTATTTAGCTTGTTCATTGGAATTGCCTCGACAACGTGGAGCAAATGGAGGTTGTACAGCTTCCAGAAATCAACCAGATCCCCCCACGATTCAGCCTGATATCCCTGCGTCCTGACCCAGGCATCCCCGTCATAATCGGGTAACTTGATCTCTCCACTTAACTGTGCTCGTACAAAGCGCTGATGATTGTTGCTTGCAGAATCAATCAGGTGGCCGAGGATCTCTTTCTTCGACCATTTGCCCGGAGCCGCGCGAGCGCAACTTGCGAGTTCGGAAATTGTCAGGAGTTTTGGCAGTGCCAGTGAGATCAGAGACTTGTATTCGCTCAGGGTCTCTTGCATTCTCGCTTTTCCTTTCCAGATTTTTCTTGCCAGCCACTTGGATATGATCGCGAGTACCCACACCGCCGTGAAGGTTGCTATCAGCCAGGCAATAATCGCTATTTCATTACCGTGGGGAGGCCCAAAAAGGGAAGATGCAATCATCCAGCCTGTACCATCACAGTGGAGGGTTACGATCATACAAAAAGTAGGGATTTTTGAATGGGTAGTCAATGAAGAGGCCCAGGCCTTGAATGAAAGAAAAGGCGCCCATCGCTGAGCGCCTTTTTGTCCGCATACGGCATTCTGTCTATTGCCTGCTGCTTTCTCGGATTGTCCGAAGTCCCGTAGGGACACCCTTGGTGGACCCCTTTCCAAAGGAACCCTTCGGGTCGGGGAAGTCCAAGGCTACGTGTCTCCCTTTTGCTGTCTACCTTCTGTCTTCTGCAAACGGCCTACTGCTTCCTGCATTCTGTATTCTGACTACTTCTCACTCATCTGCTTATACTTCTCATACAACTGCTTATGCTTGTCTCGCAAATCGATTTTTGATTTTGCATCAGGCGAAAATTCTTCATCGGCGTTGAAGTCTGCCTGCATGCGTGCATTCCAGTGCGCGGCGCCCTTCGGTTTTTCGGGTTGCGCTGACGGGGCAGAGAGATCGATTGGGCTCGTCAGCTGTGTTTGTGGTGGCTTCGGCATGCCAATGTCCGACGAAAGCTCGATGAGGCCAGGATACAAAGTCGATCCTTTGAAATCCCAGACGCGCGCGTCGGCGGGTAAAGTAACGTTTTCACCGACAGCTTCAATCACGCCGTTGCGGATTACCAAGGTGCCCCGTGCGATGATCTTCCCGGGAGCGACAACGATGCGGGCGTTCGTGAAGGCATGAACGGTTGGAGTGTTCTCACGCAAGCCGACCGTAGGAGCTGTCTGTGCCAGCACCGATGTAACACCGAGCGCAAGAACGAGAACAATGGTGCACCAACGTTTGATCATACATCCTCCTGGTTATGAATGATACATGTGTAGGGTGTGGTAGCAGAAAGCAAAAGGTTCGTTTTGATTCGGTACGGTGCGAAGCTGAAAAGTGGAATTCTAAATATTCAAAAACGGACGTTGGTGGGAAAAGTTGCTCTTTCACTGAACGGACTTCCGAGCTCTCCCGGCAAAAGCTCGCCGACCAGGCCAAGACTTCTGAAGTCTGGCGCTAAACACGCCTAAAGACCAGAACCTGCCAGGCGATCGTTGAGTCTTCGTGCAGCAGGCTGAATCCACGGGAAAGGATCTGGGATTTCATTCGAGCCCAATCGTGCCAGAAAGGACGAAAGCTCCACTGGAAAACTCTGGCGAGAGCAATCTGTGTCTTGAAGATCACCCTCATGGGAACATTGTCCTTCGGATGAGAGAGCGCATAGATCCGTTTCGTTTTTGCAGCGGATTTCTCAATTAAGAGGTCGAGGTGCTCGTAGCAGCACACAACCTTGTCGAGCAGCGTAATGTCGCTTTCGGGGAGAAGGTGGGCGAGATCAACGAAGTCGCCAAGGATGTAGCTGGTCTTGTCGCGCAGTCCAAGTTCGGATGCCAATTGCTGCGCTTCTTGAATCATGCCCTCAGAGACCTCGACGCCGATGGAGCGGACAGCCCCCTGCTTCAGCAGCGTCAAATGAAGAGCGCCGACTCCGCAGCCGATGTCCAGAATTTCCTGTCCCTCAATGGGCACGCGTCGTACACCATCAAGCAGGTACTGTTGTGTCCGCTCAACTCCCTTTTTCCGGAAGTTCTTGGCGTAGCGCTTGGACCAGCGGGAGAAAAACTTGTTTGTGCCGGACGAAACCGTCGCGGGGCTACAGCACGAATCCATGGATCAATTCTGTCTCAGTTCAGAGGAGGCGTTGGACTATCCGATGGCGGATCGAACTCTAGAGGACGAAATCGAGTTCATACATTTCATAGTGGGCTTTCTTCATCCCGAGCTGTTCGTAGGCACGTTGTGCTCGTTCATTCTGCCTTTCAACGTAGAGGCGAAGTCCACAGACCGTCTTGTCAGCTCGAGCAAGTTGACGCACGTGATGGTACAGCGTCTTGAAAACCCCTTTGCCGCGAAAGTCCTTCTCTACATAAACACTCTGGATCCACCAGAAGTTGCCGTTGCGCCAATCGCTCCATTCGTATGTGATCATCAGTTGGCCGGCGGCAGCGCCCTGCGACTCGGCAAGATAATAGATCCCTTTCGAAGGGTCACGCAGCAGAGCTTCAACGCCCTCGAGCAAACGTTGGGAATCGAGTGTTCGCCCTTCTGTCTCTTGGGCCATGAGGGAATTAAATCGCGTGATGGCCGCGGCGTCGCGTGGTGTAGCCTGGCGGATGGTTACGTCCATGGGGGGACTGTAGTTGACAGTGGAAGGAAAAAGGATTTTCTTTTCGCAAGCGGAATATAGGGCATCGCTGAGAGAGAAGCAACGAGCGTGGTTATTCCTCTCCAGTGGCCAAACCCGCAGTTCGACTAGGCCGGTAGACTTACATCTTATTCACTGATCTTACGCAAGGATCATTTTTCCAGCCACAAAGTCACCAAGGCACCAAGGGAAAATTGAGTTTTCCTCTGTCTTTTTTTGTTTTTCTTTGTGCCTTCCCCGCCCGACCGCCGGTCAGGCGGGCGGGGAGCCTTTTGCCGCTGTACGGCATCCCGCTTCTTTGATAAGATTATGGTTGCGGGAGTGGCAAAATTCTTAATGCGGTGCGTAACATCAGTTATTCAAAAGAAAATTTCAGGGACTATTCTAATTCAGAATTCTTATCCGTTCCGCATTTCCCTGACGATGACGCGATTCAAGCATCGGGGCTAGTTCACCTCGAGATTCGATCCAGCTCAGCCGCCATCGATAAGCTACTTCATCGACACCATGAGAGCAGCCCGTTCGAGCGGCAATCCTTAGCTATTCAACCACGCGTAGCTTTGCCTGGCCGCTGGCCGAGTAATAGTTCGCATCGTACATCGCTTCAGCAACAACCGGTGGATACTGAAACTCGCCGCGTGTTACAGCGCGAACCATATAGAAGAACACCTGCTGCCGCTGCCCGGCAAAACTGGTGTAGTAGTTGATCCGATCATCTCGTAAATCAACATACTGGGGGGTTGTGGCCCCCTTGATAAAGCTGTACTGCGTCGTCTCAGTGAGCCGCGGATTTTCTATCTCAAATCCCCCGGGCAACAAGTCTGTAACGGCAACGTTCTCTAAATGACCAATGTCGCATGCAAGTGTCAACTTTACAATAATGAGGGAGTTCTGCTTCACGTCCTCGAGATCGACCGGAGATCCATTCCTGTCAAAGAACTCACGACGGACACGCAAGTTCTTGTCCTCAATTCTCACCTTGCCGTCTCTGCGAATTCCTTCGGTCACAATGGAATAGTACGCCCTCCCTTCACCGCTCAAGGAAATAGAGACTGTCTTCGCGACACCATCGAGATCGAACCTCTTATTACCACCCCCGTACGAGAACTGTTTCCCTTCAATTGCCACCGTTCCCTTGATTTTTGCACCCCCGGCCATCCTTGCAGCTTTGCCAAATGCCAACAACGTAAAGGCGTCGTCCTGAGTACTGTACCAATAGTCTTTCTTGTATTCTCGGGAGAGGTAATCCATATAGCGTGGAATGTTAGGATTGTTCGGATCTGTTTCCAGAAGAACGTTGAGAATAATCGCATTTGCGCGGATCGGTGAATCATAACAACCGCCGGAGGTTCGTTGCGCTTCTTCCGCTGCGAATTGTGGTGGAAGTAGCTCGACATACGTTTTCCGGTCGCCACTTAAAGCGAAAGCACCGGCAAGGAGATACTGCGTATCCATCGTGAGCAAAGCCTTTGCAGTCCTATAGAAATTCATAACACTGAGATCGGTTTGAGTTGCGCTGGCCAGCACATAGAGCGCATACACCGCACTCTTGTCTGCAATTCTCCTGATCAGGGTGCGGTTGTTCTCAACGAAGTAGTAATTGGTTGTTTGATTGCTCCGGGCGATCGAGCTAACCGCATTCAATGCGGCTTTCAGCGTGGCCTCAGGAACCACATATCCAGCTTTCTTCGCTTCAATGAGAAAGTGCGTTACGTACACCGTGGTCCAAGGATTTGAATACCCCCCGCCCGGCCAATATTCGAACGCACCGTCATTCGTTTGCATCAGAGTGATTTTGGAGATTGCTTCGTTTACGAAATAGGTAGGACTTCCCTTGTCGAGAATCGAAGGATCGAGAATGACGGCAATATCGCGTAAGTAGATCTGGGGAAACGCCTTAGATGTTGTCTGCTCGAGGCAGCCGTGCGGATAGCCGACAAGGAATTTCAGCTGCTTGGAAAAATTTGCCACAGGAAAGGGGCTCACCGTCACAAATGACCTTCGCCCGTAAGGGAGGAAGAGATCCTCTAGAGTGTGCGTCACAGTTTTGCCTGCCTCGACCACCCCAGCGATGCTTTCGGTTACATAGGCAGAAATTGGGCGAATAGGCAGTTCGGTGACCGATTCAAGCTTTTCCCCTAGTGCTTGGGTTTTCACTCTGATCACTGCTTTGCCTATCTGGTCGCTTGACTTTAGCGTAATGGGGACAAAACGTTCTCGGTTTGCACCGACGTTTAGCGAAGCCGATTTTTGAACTGCTGTGATCCCGCCTTCGGTCTGGATTTCGAAATTCAAGGAAACAGGTTTGTCGGTTGTGTTGAAAGCCGTGATCGGCATGGTGATAACATCATTGGGACTCAAGAACCTGGGCAGGGCAGGGGTCACGACTACGGGGTCAGATACTTTCATCGCTTTCTGCACAGAGCCAAACCTGTTGCCTTTGTAAGCGAGAGCCATCAACCGTAGTTCTCCGCTGAATTCTGGTACATCAAATGTCATCTCGGCCTCGCCTGAAGAATTTGTTTTCAAGATGCCGGACCACAAGGCAACAGGCTTGAAGCGCTGAACGCCCAATGGATTTACTCGTTTCGCCATCTCCTCGCCGTCACCTCCACCCGTACTACTTGCGGCCTTTCGCTGCTTGTCCGGCTCAGGAATCAAATCGCGGAAGAAATCGAAGGTCTCCATCTGTAAAGCTTTCTTCGCATAAAAGTAACCATATGGATCTGGAGTCTTATAGTTCTTTATCTGGCAAATTCCTTCATCGACCGCCGCGAGCGTAACAAACACGTTCTTCTCATCCGGGATCGTGAGTGTGAGCTTTTGTTTTGACTTCGGCCGAATCTTCTCTGGAGCGCTGATGGTAATGTTGAGTCGGTTTGAGTTCTTTTCAACCGTCAGCGGCGAGAACCCGTGGCCCACCATGATCGGAATGTTGAAGTTCCTTATCTTTCTGAAGAGCACGGCAGTGACATAGACATTCGGGAGAAAGCTTTCATCGACGTCAAGCTCCATTGAGGCAGAATTTTTCTCTACGTCAAGATACCGGTAGCTAAACATTTTGCTGCGTTCAACCGTCACAAGCATTCTTCCGCTGAAGGGTGTTTGGAAGAGTATTCTTGCTTTATCACCGGGCGCGTATACAACCTTGTCGAAAACCATTTCAACACGCGCCTCGGGGTTTACCTCAAAGGAAGTAATATCGGCCGTCTCCCAACTGTAAGAATAGAATGAGAGTTGATTGTAGCCTGTGTCACCAACTTTCGAGACACGCACGACATAATCTCCCGATCGTGGAACCGAATAGGTATACTCTGTGGGAGAATCCTTCAGAAGCACCTCCTGTGATTGAACAAGGGCCTCCTGTTGCTCTGACACGTAACGGAGCGCCTTGCTCTCGGGGTGCATCCGCAACACAGAGTGCCACTCGCGACGAATAAGATCTACCCTTGCCTTGAATCCACTCATGGGCTTGTCGTTCATGTCCACAGCGATCATGCGGATCTTCTGAGGTGTATTGGGGCTGATATAGTAATCTCCGGAACCCTGAATGCCGATATAGTAGTCCTTTGGATACACGGTGGTTGAAGCCATTTGGTAGACAGGCCTTCCAGATTCATCGAACACGCCCACACGACCGCGTAACCTCAGCAGCCCGGGCGAGGACGCTTCTTTCGGAATAGCAAAGTCAGTTTCGCCCTTCCCTTGATCATCAGTTGTTCCTTTGTCACCAAACACATCGGTTGGATGGGCCTTCGCAGCGTCGTCATTGAATCGGAACTCGGGGAACTGCTTTGAACGGTAGGGAATTGCCTCAAAGCTCGCTTCGAACTCCCAGTTCCGTCCAGCTGCAGGGGGGCCAAAGAAGTTGAGCGCTTCAAACGAGTATACGACTTTCTCTCCCGGCTTCGCTATTTGACTGGACGCATCAAGGCTGATCCTGATGCGGTCAGGAACAAAATCTTCCACGCTAACTTTGTACGAAGTGAGAAAGATCCCGTTGCCCGTGTACAGCGCGAATTCATACTCCCCCGTTAACGCGGCCGTGGAAGTTTGATAGCTGGCCTCGAAAGAACTCTCTTCATTGAGCGTGTGCTGAATCTCAGAGATCATTGTTCCCTTCGGGTTGTTAATTTTGATTCGCACGGGCATGCCTTCGGGGAGCTTCTCATTCA
>JBBTCR010000712.1:0-1401 GCA_038043105.1 Bacteroidota bacterium | reverse complement strand
AAATGTTCCCGTCGTGCCAAGGCCCGCCACAAAATGGGTGATGCTTCCACGAGTCTGGTCGAAGATTTCCGCTGCGGTTGTTCGATAGTGAGCTTGCCAGTTTGCCGGATTGTTATACTGATCTGCATAAAAGTAATCATTTGGCTGCCCTTCAGCAAGCCTGCGGGCAACATGCTGAGCTCCGTCGGTCCCCTCCAGCGGATCTGTGTATATGACATCGGCACCGAAGGCATGGAGAATGCGCTTCCGTTCGTGACTTGCATTCGCGGGCACTGCTAACTTCACCCGATATCCCAGAACTGCGCCGATCATTGCGAAGGCGATTCCGGTGTTCCCGCTGGTGGCATCAATGATGGTCTTCTCCTTTGTCAGTTTCCCCGACCGCTCTCCTTCTAAGACTATGTTCAGCGCGGGTCGATCTTTCACCGATCCGCCTGGATTGAACCATTCTGCCTTTGCATACAATCGTACCATCGGGCTGATGTCTGAGTTCACAATATTCCTGATCCGCACCAGAGGTGTGTTGCCGATACGAGAGAGAATGGAATCCGTTATTTCTATTTGTTCCGAATTTGTGGCCATGGCTGAAACCGAACGGGTAAAATCAATTCATCGGTCTAGAATTCGAAGAGGGACGCGTCAAAGCTCGTAGAGCTTCAACAACAAGCGCAGGGACAACAGAGAGGTGTCGACTTTGTGCGAATGGTCGCGAGGTGGAGGTAAGAAGAGGTCAACTTCAGCTGGCTGCTGCCTTGAAGGTAGGCGGCATTCGTTATGTTGATATCGGGTTTCCTCATATACAATCTAAACGCCGCAGCGTCCGCACGAGTTCCCGGGGCCCCGTTCCTCAAACCTGCTGCGAAAGGGCTCGAATAATTGCTTGGCAGAAATCAGGCAGATCTTTCGGCGTACGAGAACTGATGAGGTTGCCATCAACAACAACACTTTTATCGTGGTACACAGCACCAGCGTTTTCCAGATCGTCTTTAGTGGCGGAGACACCAGTGACATTTTTGCCTTTCAGCATCTTGGCCGAAATGGGTACCCAACCGGCGTGGCAAATAAACGCCACCGGTTTGCCGGCTTCGAAGATCTTTTTCGTTAACTCTAAAACCCGCTGATGACGTCGCAGTTTGTCGGGAGCAAATCCCCCAGGAATGACCAAGCCGTCGAACTGATCGGGATTGATCTTCTCGATCGCGCTATCGGGCCTGCAGGGATAGCCATTCTTCCCCTTGTAGACCTTCTCCTCGGGCCCCGCAACAACGGTCGTTACTCCCTCCTCTTCGAGTCGAATCTTCGGATACCAGAGCTCCAGATCTTCGTATGCTTCTTCGACAAAGAAAAGCACTTTCTTACCCGTCAGTTTGCTCATTTCTTGTCCTTTGATCAGTTCTTCGA
>JBBTCR010000711.1:0-1892 GCA_038043105.1 Bacteroidota bacterium | reverse complement strand
GGTGTGTGTAACAATCTTCCTGGCTTGTCACAACGAAACTCCCGCCCCGCCTTGCAAGCTCTGTAGCCTCTCGCGAATTCTGATGCCTTGGCCCATAGAGCACCGGAATGCCGTACACCGCGGGCTCAAGGACGTTGTGGATTCCCTGCCGGAAACTTCCACCCACATATGCCACATCCGCATACTGGTACAGAGCCATCAGAATCCCTATGCCATCAACCAGGATGACGTTTTCAGCCGAGTAGTCATTCAGGTCGGAGAAGCGGATCGAGCGGAGTGAATAGTTCAGCGCAAGCTCCAAGCGCTCCAGCGTCTCGATCGTCGGTTCGTGTGGGACGAGGATCATCAGCGCGTTGGAGTCATGTTGGGCGATTCGCCGGAATGCAGGCAGCACGACTGCTTCATCTTCATCCCAACTGCTTCCCACGACGAAGACCTTCTTCCGTTTCAGCATATCCGGCGGGATCAGATGTTTCGATCGGGCCTCTTCGCTTCGCTGCCACACTTGGTCGTATCGGGTTTCGCCGATGACATGAAGTTCCGGTTGTGTCAGCTGGAACTTCTGAAATGCGTCGGCGTCAGCCTGAGAGACGGTCAGGATCGACGTGACGCTTTCGTACACCTGGCGATGAAAGTTTCTCAGAATTGGGTAGAGCCGTGACGAATCCTTTCGCAGGGTCGCGTTGGCGATGAACGTCGGGATATTGCGCCTCCGAAGTTCCCACACGTGATTGGGCCAGATGTCGTATCGAACCATAATGGCTGCCGACGGGCGGATGAGTTCGAGGAATCGGCGGGCGTTCGAACGAGTGTCGAAAGGAATGTAGGTGATGAGCGTCGCGAGCTTGTAATTCCGCGAGTGCTCGTACCCGGATGGGGAAAAAAAGGTCACGATGATATCAAGGTCATCGTACTTTCGATGGAGCGCCGCGATGATCGGCTTTGCCTGTTCAAATTCTCCCATTGACGAAGAGTGAAACCAGATGCGTTGGCTCTTCGCGAGCTTCTGGATATCCACCTCAAGCCGCTGCAGCAATCCGCGTCGACCGCGAATTCCTCGCCGAATCTTCCGGTTGACAAGAGCACCGACTTGGAGGAGCAGCCAGAAGAGAGGAATGGCGATGAAGTTGTAGACCAGGTGCCAGAAGCGTTGCATCAGCTCATCAGCCTCTTCAGCAGGGCCATGAAGTCATGCGTGAAGTTCTGTAGCTCCTCTTCTGCACGGGATGGGCTCGAGTTGTCTCAACGAGATACTGTTTCCTCTTCCGCAAGTATTGTGGCATTACCTTGGGCCTTTCTTGCGAGTCAAAAGAATCCTTCCTATTTGTATGAACCGGAGGAGCTTGGTTGTAACCAAGACGCACAGACGAAGGAAGTACAGCGCTGTAAATGATTGTTGGAAACGAGAAGGCCGTGCTATTGTAGAGAGATTTTGTCCGAAAAGCAAGGAAGAGACTTTCTTGACTAAGTGAACGAATCTTGCTATTATTGTTCTGCTTGTAGTTAGCCCTCTCTCAACGTTGAAGGAATTTGATGGCCATGACGAATCGGCTGCTTGAAGCGCTGCGAGCCTCAATGGTGTTCAAAGGGCTCAGCGACCAGGACTTGCAGACGATTGCACCCCTCCTGAAAGAAGAGTCCTATCCTGCCGGAACAGTTCTCATGGACATCGATGCCCCCGCCGATAAGGTATTCCTCATCGGGAAAGGGAAGGTCAAGATTTCCCGGCCAACGGCCTACGGCGAGGAGACCACGCTCAATATTCTTGAGGCAGGCAATATCGTTGGTGAACTTGGCGTTGTCGACGATCAAGGGCGCTCCGCCCGTGCCACATGTTCCGAACCCACCACCGTCTTTGTTTTTTCGATTAAAAGCTTCGAAGAAGTTCTTGC
>JBBTCR010000710.1:0-2125 GCA_038043105.1 Bacteroidota bacterium | reverse complement strand
TCTATTCATCTGCCATTGAATCATCGGGACATTGAACCATGAACTACCAAAATATACTCGTCGAGAACCGAAATAGGATCGATTTCGTCACGATCAATCGCCCCGACAAGCTCAACGCGATGAACGCCCAGGCGAAGGCCGAGCTGAAGCAGGTCTTTGAAAGCATCAAGAACGATTCGGCCGTTGACGTCGTCATCCTCACGGGTGCGGGTGAGAAATCATTCGTGGCCGGCACGGACATCAAGGAATTGACCGAACTCGATTGTGAATCCGGACGAGCCTTCTCCGAGGGAGGACAGGCTGTCTTCACTCTGATCGAGAATCTGGGCAAACCGGTCATTGCGGCAGTGAACGGCTATGCGCTTGGCGGAGGCGCGGAGCTTGCATTGGCCTGCCACATCCGAATAGCATCCGAAAATGCAAAGTTCGGTCAGCCGGAAGTGAATCTTGGTATTATTCCGGGCTACGGTGGAACTCAGCGACTGGCTCGACTCGTTGGAAAAGCCAAAGCGATGGAAATGATTCTGACCGGCGACCCAATCGACGCGGCGGAGGCGCTCCGCATTGGTCTCGTCAGCAAAGTTGTGACGCAATCGGAGCTCATGAAGACGGCGGAAGAAATTGCCCAGAAGATACTGTCGAAGGGACAGATTGCCATTAAAATGGCAATTCAAGCCGTCAATGCCACTCAGGAGAAGTCGCTCACCGATGGTCAGGCAGTCGAAGCGAGATTGTTCGGCGAGTGTTGTGCAACGGAGGATTTCAAAGAAGGCACTCGGGCATTTCTCGAAAAGAGGAAGGCTGTCTTTAATAACAAGTGATGGGAGATGGGCAATTCTTCAAGCAACTCTAGAGAATCATTCAGCCAAGAAGGAAGATGAGTCAGAACAAGAACACGGGTCTCGATCAGTCAAAATTGATGGACAAAATCGTTTCGCTCGCAAAGCGACGAGGATTCGTCTATCAGTCAAGTGAAATTTATGGCGGATTGAACGGGTGCTGGGATTACGGACCGCTTGGAGTGGAAATGTTGAACAACCTCAAGCAGCAGTGGTGGAAGAACATGACATACCGCGAGAACATCGAGGGCGTTGACGCCAGTATTCTGATGCATCCGCGGGTGTGGGAGGCATCCGGTCACGTCGAGAGTTTCACGGACCCGATGGTGGACTGCAAACAATGCAAGACACGCTACCGGCTTGACGTTCTCTTTGAAGATCTCTCCATCAAAAGGAAAAAAGAGGCGCTTCGCGAGCTTGAGCCGGGGAAATTCGATGGTCAGGTGAAGGACGAGGTTGTTCTTGAGGAGTTTGCGAAGCGCGTTGCGACTGATACCGATGCAGCTCGAGTCGCGGTTGTTTTGCCCTGCCCAAATTGCGGGACCAAAGGATCGTTCACAGACGCACGCAAGTTTAATCTGATGTTTAAGACGTTCGTCGGACCGGTTGAGGATTCCTCAGCGGTTGTTTATCTGCGGCCCGAGACGGCACAAGGCATTTTCGTCAATTTCTTGAACGTTCAATCCGCTTCGCGCTTGAAGCTTCCGTTTGGTATCGCACAGATCGGTAAAGCATTTCGAAACGAGATCAACACGAAGAACTTTCTCTTCAGGACGCGAGAATTCGAGCAGATGGAAATGCAGTTCTTCGTCAAGCCGGGATCCGACGAGGAGTACTTCGAGTACTGGCGAGCCGAGAGGATGAAGTGGTTTGTCGAGCTTGGAATAAAGAAGGAAAAGCTCCAGTGGCGCCAGCACCCCAAAGACAAACTTGCGCACTATGCGAAGGACGCATACGATATTGAGTACGAGTTCCCCTTCGGCTGGGGTGAGATCGAGGGCATCCACAACAGAACGGATTACGACCTCTCCCGACACGATCAGTACTCCGGAAAAAGTATGAAGTATTTTGATGAGCAGACAAAGGAGAAAATCACCCCCTATGTCATAGAGACCTCCGCAGGCGCTAGCCGGTCTTTCATGGCGTTTCTGGTTGATGCGTACAATGAGGAGGAGGCGCCGACGGCGGAAGGGACGATGGAAACGCGCGTCGTTCTGAAACTCCATCCGAAGTTGGCACCCACCAAAGTCGCGGTCTTCCCACTGGTCAATCGCGATAGTATGCCT
>JBBTCR010000709.1:0-1710 GCA_038043105.1 Bacteroidota bacterium | reverse complement strand
ATTCAGGATATACTTGGTGCCCGGATTGTGGTGTTCTATAAGAGTGACATAGAACCTGTCTCGAAGATCATCGAGAAGGCATTCAACTCGGTTGAGAAACAACAGTTGATCCCTGAGGACGAAAACGAATTTGGCTATGAAGGGCTGCATTACGTGCTATTTGTTCCACCTCACATTGCTGGACAGTACCGAAGCGTTCCAAATATTCCGACGTTCTTTGAACTCCAAATCAAAACTCTTTACCAGCACGCTTGGGCACAGGCAGAGTACGGTCTCGGCTACAAACCAGGAGTCCAGATCGATCGGGACACGAAGAGGAAATTGGCATTCGTTGCGGCACAGTCATGGGGCGCCGACGAAATGCTTGAAACATTGTATCAACAAATTCAGACAGGCAAACTTAGCAATTAGCACATCCGGTCCGGCTCTCCAGCTCATCGGAATTCCGCGGCCAGACTGGATCAGTTGTCGGTGTCGACCTCTCCTATACACAGCGTTGGCTTAATCTTTTCTCTGAGGTGGCACGCGACCGCGACAACAAGCTAGCTGGTGTCGCGGGGATTCTCCTGCGACCTCACAGCGCTGTTGATATCTCGTGCCTCGTACGCTCATTTCCCAGAGATTTCGTCAGCATACACAGCTATGTTTTTGGAGAATTGAGTGGAACTGCTCGGAACGAGTCTGGCGCGTATCTCGGAGTCTCTCTTCGTCCTCTGCGGTGGCTCAGGCTCTCCACGTACTATGATCAGTTCGTCTTTCCGTGGAGAACATCCTCAAGCGTATTCCCTTCCGGTGGACACGATCTGCTTGCCTTTTCTGAGATCGTGCTCTCGCCTAAACTTCTGCTCCAACTTCAATACAAAGACAAAAGCAAAGGCGACCTTCGTATGACGACGGACGTCCTCGGGCGACTGAAGGCTGTGGAGGGATCGCGAGCGCAAAAGAACTTTCGCGCCACCGTGGAGCTGAGCTCGTCCATTACATTTCGGTGGAGAACCAGAATCGAGGTTGTCACGGTACAATATCCGGATTCCACGGCAAAAGAAAAGGGGATTCTCGTCTTCCAGGACGTGCGCGCGATTCCTCTTAACCGCTTGCTCATCGATGCTCGCGTGATTGCATTCCATACCGACTCGTATGATTCACGGCTGTACGAGTTCGAGAGTGAGTTGTCAGGAACGCTCTCCAATCCTGCGCTGTTCGGGAAGGGTCTTCGATGGTACATCGTCGCTCGGTACGAGATATCTTCTGCTGTTGACATATCGCTGAAATATTCTCAGACGCTGAGAGAGGGGGTCAAGAGCATCAGCTCAGGCGCGGGTGAGATCCTCGGTGACCGAGATAGTCGCCTGAGCGTTCAGATGGATGTGAAGTTATGACTGCCGGGTCAGTTTCGTGTGACCGAACCTAGGTCGACGAATCTCGCGCGCCTGACGGCATATCAAGCGGACTCTATTGGCGGGCAGGTCGACCTACACCGGATGTAAGTCGGGCAAGCCCGCCTGCACGAATCAGTCGGGCAAGCCCGCCTGAAGGAATCAGTCGGGCAAGCCTGCCCCAGCTTACTCCGCGCCCGCCTGACCGGACGGGCAGGTTCTGGCGGGCGCCGCGCTTTTCCCGCCTCAATAGTTCATACTGATATGGCGGGATCCCGAACAGCGGGAGTGGCGGGCCCGCCCGACCGCAATTTAGGCTGACTCCTTGGGCGGG
>JBBTCR010000708.1:0-2657 GCA_038043105.1 Bacteroidota bacterium | reverse complement strand
CAAGTACGACGCTGGCATTCGACTCACCTTCGAGAAGCCACGTCTCGAAGCGCACGGAGATATCACCACCAACATTGCGCTGCTGTTGGCGAAGTCATTGGGAAAAAATCCGAGGGCGGTGGCTCAGGAGATTGTCTCAGCAATGAAGATCGAACCCGAGTCTGTCGCGAAGGTCGAGATCGCTGGTCCGGGTTTCATCAATTTTCGGTTCACGGAACGGTTCTTTGTTCAGCAACTCAGTACGATCCTCACGCAAGGATTGGACTTCGGGAGATCAACCATCGGCAGAGGGAAAAAATCGCAGGTAGAATTCGTGAGTGCGAATCCCACCGGCCCGCTGAGCGTTGGCCACGGACGCCAGGCTGCCATCGGTGACACGATAGCGAATTTGCTGGAGTGGACCGGCCACGACGTCACCCGCGAGTACTATTACAATAACGCCGGCCGGCAGATGAGGCTTCTGGCAGAGTCGACGTATGCGCGTTACCGCCAGCTGTTCGATCCATCATTTCCGTTCCCAGAAGACGGCTATCAGGGCGAGTACATCAAGGCAATCGCCGAGCGCCTGCGGGCGGACAAAGGAGATTCGCTGTATAAGTCTGAGAAAGATGAGGCGATTCGGTTATGCCAATCTGCTGCCGAGGAAATCCTCTTCGAAAGTATCAAGAACGTCCTCGCGCGCATGGGAGTGATCTTTGATGTCTTCTACAACGAGGATTCGTTGTACACAAGCGGTAAGATTCAGGAGGTCGTATCGGAGTTTCGCGCAAAAGGTCTGGCGTACGACAAAGACGGGGCCGTGTGGTTGAAGGCAACTGCGCTCGGACTTGAACAGGATCGCGTGATCGTCAAAAGCACCGGTGAGCCAACATATCGCCTTCCTGACATAGCCTACCATCGAGAGAAATTCCGTCGAGGTTTCGAGCTCGTCGTCGATATTTTCGGCGCCGACCACATCGCAACGATTCCTGATGTGCTCGCTGGGATCAAGGCCCTCGGCTACGATGCTGAAAAAGTGAGGGTCGTCATTCACCAGTTCGTCACGCTCATGCGGGATGGCCAGCAGGTGAAAATGTCGAAGCGCGCGGCGAATTTTGTCACACTTGATGAGTTGATCGATGAGGTCGGTCCGGATGCGGTTCGGTTCTTCTTCCTGATGCGTTCCGTGTCGAGCCACCTGGAGTTCGACCTGAATCTCGCGAAGGAGCAATCGGAGAAGAATCCCGTGTACTATGTGCAGTACGCTCATGCGCGCATTGCCAGCATCCTCCGATTCGCTGAGGGTGAAGGCTTGTTGGCGCCGAGCCCAGGAGTAGACCACTTGAGGACCGATCTCTCCCTTCTCAAGCATCCGGAAGAAATCGCGCTCGTCAAACTCTTGCTGGATTTTCCTGAGACGATCGAATCCGCTAGTTTCGGTTACGAACCGCAGCGATTGACAAACTACCTCCACGAAGTTGCGACTGCGTTTCACAAGTTCTATCATGAACACCGGGTCGTGACGGAACAGCGGGAAGTTACGGCGGCGCGGGTTGCCCTCTGTCGCGCTTCGAAAATTGTGTTGGCAAATGGCTGCAAAATCCTAGGAATTTCGGCACCGGAGCGGATGTAAGTCGGGGGGAAGAGCATCCGCATGACTGAGTTGACTCTCGAACAGAATTTTGTTAACATTGTGTTGAATTAATAACAACCGACTAGGGTCCGCAAACACCTTCCTCTTGTTACCGCATCATTGATCCTTTCGCAGTCCTCCTGTTCTGAATTTTTTTTGTAGTGAAGGTTCGATTGTTTTGTTGAGCGCCGCAGTTTTTCTGTCTTTCATGTCCGCGCTTTGTTTCGTAAACTCTGATCTGTGGAAGGACACGCCGTGCACTTCAAGGACGGATCGATTCAAGGTGTGATCGTTCGCAATCTCGCCAAGCACGCCGACGAGCGCGGCTGGCTTACGGAGTTGTTCCGCTCCGATGAGATCGATGAGCAGTTGCTCCCCGTGATGGGCTATGTTTCATCGAGCGAGCCTGGCGTGGTGCGGGGTCCCCATGAGCACCAAGAGCAAGCCGATTTCTTTTGTTTTATCGGCCCATCTAACTTCCGCATCATCATGTGGGACAATAGAAGAGAATCGGCGACGTACGGAAACAAAATAGTGCTTGAAGCTGGCGAGGATCAGCCTCGCTCGATCATAGTACCGGCGGGTGTGGTTCACGCATATAAGAATATCGGTTCGAAGCCCGGATGGTCGCTGAACTTCCCGAACCGGCTCTATGCGGGGAAAATGCGATGGGAGCCCGTTGACGAGATCCGGCATGAAAGCGACCCCAACACGCCATTTCGGATGGACTAGATTGACCGCCTTACAGACCTGATAATTTAGAACAGCTCGATCATGACACTTCTTGTGACAGGCGGTGCCGGATTCATCGGAAGCAACTTTGTGCTGTACATGCTCCGAAAGTATCCAGACTCTCGGATTGTAAATCTGGACAAGCTGACCTACGCCGGCAACCTCGAGAATCTCCGGGAGCTTGAGGGGGACCCGCGTCACATCTTTCTTCAAGGTGACATCTGCGACTCCGAGCTGGTTGCGCAGCTCCTCGTCCGCTATAGCATTGATGTTATCATCAATTTCGCGGCGGAATCCCACGTCGACCGGAGCA
>JBBTCR010000707.1:0-3366 GCA_038043105.1 Bacteroidota bacterium | reverse complement strand
ACCTCTCGGATCTTTCTCTTTTCGTTGCGCATGGCGTTCACGATCAGGTCATCCCGATCGACCATGGACGGCGCGCGCAAGCTCTTCTCGCCAAAACACACGCAGCCCTCACCTACAAGGAGTATCCCATCGCTCACTCGATGAGCGAGGAGAGCCTTTCCGACCTTTCTCTATGGCTCCAAACGAGGCTTGATGTTCCTCCGAGGAAAGAGTAGATTACGACACGGTGAATTGGTAACCGGTTGATGCAAGCCATTGCTGCAAGAATTCCCGCAATCGATCAAGCAGTCTCCTCCATCACTTTGCTTCTTATAATGGCGCTGCCGGCTAATAGTCAGCAGCATTTGATCTTTTTGTGCAAAAGAAAGGATTGAGAGATGGGTCTTCCGCGTCGTGCATTTCTCAAGTCGAGCGTCACACTCCCAGCTCTCAACTGGGGTTCGCTAGTAGTACGGATGTCTCCTCAGGTTAAGTCATCTTTTGATCCCTGGGTTGAGGTCAACACTACACATCTTCTTCACAATGTCAGGCAAATCTCCAAGCGGGTGGAAGCAAGACCGATCTTGGCAGTCATCAAGAACAACGGCTACGGCCTCGGGCTTGTCAACGTCGCACGTGCCTTGGAACCTGTGAGCGAGATTTCAGGATTTGCGGTCGTAAAGTTGCAGGAGGCCGCGACGTTGCGAGATGCGGGGATTCAGAAGCCGATCCTTCTTCTGGGATCTGTCGACGAGCTTGAGGTCGAAGAGACTGTAGCACAAGGAATCACCCTGATGGTCTATACCCCGATGGGCCCAACCTTGGATCGGGTTTCTCGCGCGCTCAAGAAGGTGATCGGTGTGCACGTATGTATCGACACGGGGATCGGCCGGGTGGGGGTGCCGTACGCCGAGGCAATCCCGCTCGTTCGTGATCTCGCAAGTCGAGCATCAGTGCGAATTGAAGGGACGATGATGACGTTTACGGAAGACCCCGAATTTGACAAAGAACAATTGAAGCGCTTTCAGTGGCTCTGTGGTGAACTGGAGCGGCAGGGAATTAGTCTCGGCAAGAAGCACGCGGCTTCGAGCTTCGGCCTGTTTCAGCATCCTGGGGCGTTCCTCGATATGGTACGCCCCGGGATGGCAATTTTTGGTGTCTATCCTGAACAAGAATTCCGCACAAGCGGCGTTATGGAGCTGCTTCCGGCTCTCAGTTTGAAAGCGCGGGTCGTCTATGTGAAGCAATTGCACAAGGGTGACAGTGCTGGCTACAATCGAGCCTACCGTGTGGAACGCGACGTCTGGGTTGCCACATTGCCGGTCGGGCATGCCGACGGACTCCCACGCGTAGCCACAAAAGGTGCACGTGTTCGGATCGGCGGCGAGCGCTATCCTGTGGTTGCAGTCTCGGCAAGCCACGCCATCGCTGAGATTGGTGCCGAACAGAGAGTTCGTATTGGCGACATAGCAACGGTTTTCGATTGGCAAGAAGGCTCGAGACCGGAAGACTTCTCTGCTGCATGCGGCAGCTCGGTGTATGATCTGACGATGCACCTGAATGCGTTGCTGCCAAGGCGAATCATCTCCTGATCCTGACACCTCTATCCATTAAGCATGAAACACAAGCGGAAGAAAACGGAGACCTCAAGCTTCGGCACATCCGGTCGCATAAGCCACGACTCGTCACGGTTCTACAACAGTCGCCTGTATGAACAGCCCGCACGGCTTTCCTCTCACCTGAAAGACGAGGATCACGTTCCTCCTGAGCAACTCGACCGCATCATCTGTAAGAGCAGCGAGAGGATGGACGAACTTCCGGATTGTTCCGTTCATCTGATGATCACGTCGCCTCCGTATAATGTCTCAAAGGAATATGACGAGAACCTGACGCTGGACGAGTATCGCGAGTTGCTGCGCCGCGTGTTTCGGGAAACGTTTCGCGTGCTTGTGGACGGCGGCAGAGCGTGTGTGAATGTTGCGAACGTCGGACGAAAGCCGTACATACCGTTTCACGCCTTCATCGCACAGGACATGATGGAGCTTGGATATGCGATGCGGGGTGAGATCATCTGGAACAAGGGAAGCAGCGCGGGTCCATCAACGGCGTGGGGAAGCTGGAAATCGGCAACGAATCCCACGTTGCGCGACGTGCACGAGTATATCTTGGTCTTCTCGAAGGGGGATTTCGCGCGAAAGGGCAAAGGGAAGAAAAACACCATCGGCCGTGACGAATTCCTGGAGTCAACAAAGAGCATCTGGACATTCGGTGCGGAATCCGCCAAACGTGTTGGCCATCCCGCGCCGTTTCCGGTTGAACTTCCTCGCAGACTGATTCATCTGTACAGTTTTGAGGGTGACATCGTGCTCGATCCGTTTGCCGGGAGCGGGTCAACCTGTATCGCCGCGATTGAGACGAAGCGTCATTTTGTCGGTTATGAGAAGATCACTGCGTATGTTGCCCTTGCTGACCGACGAATTGAGGAAGCGCGTCGAAGAGCCTTCCAGACTCGATCTCCCTGAGACTTCCACCTTCCGCGAGCCTTTCCGTCGAGCTTCGGAATCAACAGCGAGGTGCAGAGCCCAATGCAACAAGAGCAACACTTTCCACGCTTCACAGGCGAGATCAATAATCTCAGCGAAAGCCGATGGTTTTTCGTGGTCGCGATAATCAGGCGCTTTGCGAAAACTCCTTCGCAGCCTCGCTGCACGTTATGATTGCAGCGCCGTAGACTCGTTTCAGATAGTCAAGACCTTCCGTGTGGTCCTTCTCCGTGAACGCGTCCACTGCATCTTCTGGAACGCAAATCTTGTAGCCGTTATAAAACGCGTCGGCAGCGGTGTGGCGCACGCAGATGTTCGTGTGCAGGCCGGTGAGAATGACCTTCTCGACCTTGTTCTCGCAGAGGAACACGTCTAGATCGGTCCCCTGAAAACCACTGTAACGGCGTTTCGGCACGACATAATCGCTGGGCTGTGGGGCAAGCTCAGGGATCACCTGCGCGCCCGGTGTTCCAGCGATGGCGTGCGGGCCCCAGACTGCAAATTCAGCGTCTCCTTGCGAACGGTGGGCGTCGTTGCTAAAGACCACTGGCGCGTTGGCCTTGTGCGCCTCAGTGATGAGAGCCTTGATGTTCGGGATGATCCGCTGTGCACGGTCGCATTTCAGACTTCCAGTCACGAAATCGTTCAGCATGTCAATGATGATTAACGCAGTCATAGTGTTGTCACCTCCACTCATTATTAATACCAAATCTTTCAGCCAGAGTCAAAGGATTCGTTGCGAAAGGACCAGTCCAACCTTGGGAGTAGTTCCTAGTCTCAAAAGCGTATGTTGCCCTTGCTGACCGACGAATTGAGGAAGCTCGTCGAAGGCCTCTTCAGACTC
>JBBTCR010000706.1:0-1838 GCA_038043105.1 Bacteroidota bacterium | reverse complement strand
AAAACCTAATTTACCCTTGGTGTCTTTGTGACTTTGTGGCTGAAAATCAGTCCCTTCGTAAGATCAGTTACTAACAAAGGGGCACAGTGCTCGTTCCAACGAACAGAATCTCAACTGGTTTGTACAAACATTTTGCCAGCCCGCTCCGCGTTTGCCGCTGTACGGCATCCCGCTTTTCGGATTTTATTTGAGCGGGACTGGCGGGTTGGAACGGCACTAGTCGATGGCATGCGTAACCATCTCGAACACTGAGAATCCGAAAGCCGCTGTGCTGAAGGCGCTGCGGCTTTTCTGTTCGGTGACCTAACCGAAACCTCCTTTACGATTCCCTTTAACCTCATTGCATGAGCCGCCCAACCATTCGACCTGTCCGCACGGGCAACGACCGAGAGCGTTTCATCAAACTCCTCTGGAAGATCTACGAGGGAAATCCATATTGGGTCCCGCCTCTCATAGTGGATCGCCGAAGGCTGATGGACAAGGCAAAGAATCCTTTCTACCAACATGCTGATGCGGAGTTTTTTCTTGCTGAACGGAATGGTGAGCTCGTCGGCCGTATTGCGGCCATCGTCAATCACAACCATAACAAGGAGCATGGTGAGAACATCGGCTTCTTTGGCTTCTTCGAATCTCTTGATGATCAGAACGTTGCAGAGGCGCTCTTTGATGCTGCTAAAGAGTACCTGAAGAGCAAGGGGGTCACTGCGATGAGGGGACCGGCAAATCCTTCTGTGAACGATGAATACGGCTTGCTCGTCGATGGGTTTGACCTGAGTCCAGTTCTGCTGATGCCCTATAATCCGCCATACTACGTGAAGCTCATTGAGCGCTATGGCTTGACGAAGGCAATGGATCTGTACGCATACCTCTTGAGCCAAGATACGGTGTATTCGGACCGCCTCGAACGAGCAAACGAGATCGTGAAGAGAAGGAACCGGCTGACCATTCGATCGCTCGACATGAAGAACTTCAATCGTGATGTGGCGATTGTCGAAGAGCTGTACAACGCCGCATGGGCGAAGAACTGGGGCGCCGTGCCGATGACCGAAGCGGAGATTGATGCTCTGGCGAAAGACCTCAAGCCGATTGTGGTTCCAGAGCTCGTCATTTTTGCGGAGGCCAAAGGAAAACCGATCGGCTTTGCTCTCACGCTTCCCGATATCAATATCGCGTTGAAATACAACAAGAAAGGTCGCCTCATCCCTGGCCTCATACGATTGTTTTTGCACAAGAAAGAGATTAACTTGGTGCGGATTATTGTGCTTGGTGTCCTTCCGGAGTATCTCAACACGGGCGCGGCGGGCGTGTTGTTCTATGAAACCGCGACCCGGGCACAGAAGCTTGGCTATCAATATGGCGAGGCGGGGTGGGTGCTGGAAGACAATATTCGAATGGTCAATGCAGCCGAAGGGTTGAACGGAAAGGTCACCAAGCGCTACCGGATCTACGAAATGCCAATCTCATAACTCCAACGTATCTCCATCACTACTTCGTTTTTCTTCACGCGGACGTCACAAAAGGATCTGAACCATGAATATCAAGAAAGTTGACAAAATTTGGATGAATGGAAAGCTTGTTGGGTGGGATGATGCGAAGATTCATGTCTTGTCGCACGTGATCCATTACGGTTCGAGTTGGTTCGAGGGGATTCGATGCTACGACACAAAACGCGGCCCTGCGATTTTCCGACTTGATGCCCACCTGCGCCGACTCTACGATTCTACCAAGATATACCGTTCACCGATTCCGTATACCGTGGCGCAATTCGAGGAGGCGATCAAGGAAACGATTCGCGCAAACAAGATGAAAGCATGTTACATTAGGCCCGTGGTGTATCG
>JBBTCR010000705.1:0-16614 GCA_038043105.1 Bacteroidota bacterium | reverse complement strand
TTTCATCTTGGCGTCCTTCGCGCCTTTGCGGTTTTCTTTTTCAACAGCCTGCTAAAGGTATTTCTCAAAAAACGATGTGATCCTCTGTTCATATTCACTCCCGCCGACATTCAGCAAGTCGGTGTGGTCCCCCTTGTGAATAAGGAGGAGCTCTTTCGGCTCGTTCGCGTTTTCGTACAAGGCCTTAGAATATTCCATTCTAATCCGCGAATCATCGGTTCCGTGGATGAAAAGGATCGGTTTTCGCACCTGCTGAACGGCCCGTAACGGAGAGACCTCTCGTGCTTTGAACTTCGCGATTTTCTGAGAGCGGCTCATCGCAACGTTCCGAAGGAAATGCCACGGCAGCTTGATGATCAGCTTTTGATAATCGACCATAACGGTTCGTAAATCCGTGAATCCTGCTTCGGCAACGATTGCGGCGATTCTGTCGTCCATGGGCGCCGCCTGTAGGGCCACAGCTGCTCCCATCGAAGTGCCAAACACACCGATCTTCCCCAGATGCATGTCCTGGCGGGACTGCAAGTAGTCGATAACGGTTGAGAGGTCGTGCTTCTCGTAGAACCCGTATGTGCAATACGCTCCTTCGCTCTTCCCGTGGCGTCGCGAATCGTACAGGAATACGTGGAAGCCCTTCTCAAAAAAGAGCTTCGCATATGGCACGCCGCCGATTTTGCAGTCTCCGACTCCGTGGAGATAGATAATGGTGCCCCGAGCCGCTGTCGGCTGCTTCACAAGCCAGCAGCTCAGTTTCACCCCATCCTTTGTCGTAATAGTAAGATTTTCCTGTGGAAGGTTGGCATCGCGCGGTTCGAGAAGCCTCGTAAGCGTGCTGTACCATTCCGGCGTCCGAAGATTCGGTTGAAGGAGAATGAGTGGCCCCACAACGAGAATGATCGCTGCAACCGTAATGAGGAACATCAGGAACAGGAGGAGGAGTGCAAGAAGGATGGACATGAACGGTAAGTGCTCGAAACCTTTACGTGGTGAAGTGTTCGATCTCGCATTCAATATAAAAAGGGAGCCGCTGGCATGCAAGGTGAGGTTGGCAAATTGGCGATTGGTTAATTAGTGAGTGGTTAATTGGGATGGTTAAATAGTGAGTGGTTAACTGGACGACGGAGGAAGCGACCTGAAACGCTATGTCACGTATTCACATTTCACGAATTAACGAATTACCCAGTCAACCAATTAACCAGTTAACCATTTCGGCTTTTATGTGACCATAATTCATCGTACTTTTGCAGTGATTCACTCCAACGTTCTCATAAACCCTGATCGTTGAGGTTCTGCTTGAACGTAGCGCTGGTTCACGATTGGCTCACCGGAATGCGGGGAGGAGAAAAAGTGCTTGAGGTGTTGTGCGAGATCTACCCTCAAGCGCCTTTGTACACCCTCCTGCACAATAAGGGAGCATTGTCTTCGACGATTGAGAGGATGGACATCCGGACGTCGTTCATTGACCGCCTGCCCTTCAAAGCGGAGAAGTATCGGAACTATCTTCCGTTGTTTCCGCGCGCGATCGAATCCTTTGACTTCTCCACCTACCACCTTCTTCTCTCAACGAGTCACTGCGTAGCAAAAGGTGCGATTCCCAGCAAGGGAGCCCTGCATATCTGCTATTGCCATACACCGATGCGGTATGTGTGGGAGATGTACGATGAATATTTCGGGAAGGGTCGCGCTGGTCTTCCGACTCGGGCGGCAATGTCGTTCTATGCGCCGCGACTGCGCCGGTGGGACGTGACATCAAGCGACCGGGTCCATCATTTCATCGCCAATTCTCGAAACGTCGCGCAGCGCATTCAGCGCACCTATCAGCGTTCGGCCGACATTATCCACGCTCCGGTCGACACAACGCTGTTCACTCTCTCTGAGCGCGATGAGGGCTATTACCTGATTGTGAGCGCTCTGGTTCCCTACAAAAGAGTCGATCTTGCAATCGAGGTCTTCAACCGTTTGGGAGAGCGCTTACTGATTGTCGGCAAAGGTCCGGACCTTCAGAAACTCAAGACGCTAGCGTCCAAGAACATTGAGTTCCTTGGCTGGCAGTCGGACGATGAGTTGGCGAAGCTCTACGCAGGGTGTCGAGCTCTGATCTTTCCCGGCATCGAAGATTTCGGCATCGTGCCTCTCGAAGCGATGGCGAGCGGCAAGCCTGTGATTGCATTTGGACGAGGCGGCGCGTTGGAGACTGTCGTCGAGGGTTCTGAGCGTTCCACGGGCATCTTTTTCTACGACCATACTCTCGAAGCGTTGACGGAGGCTCTGCACAAATTTGGCCGAAGTCGGTTCGACCCGAGAGCAATTCGAGCGCACGCTGAACAATTCGATCGCTCGAAGTTTAAAGTAAAGCTCCAACAGTACATTCAAGAGAAACTTGAACTCCATCAACCTGGTACCAGGTAATTCGGAGGTCCCGCCGCACGTTGTTGTTTCCGCATTTGGTCCTTCCTCACTGAATCTCACCGCTCGAGAATGTCTTTGACTTTGGGGCTCATTTTCTGTATATTTTCACTCCAATTTTGCCATTTTGCCCCGTTCCTTCCCGCTTTCGACCCCTTTGCTCGGGATGGGGTACCCCACGGTCTACTGCTCCCTTAGGGTCGTGGATGGCTTATTGAGTTCTCGATAGGATACGATGCCGACAGACGAGCATCATAGGTCAAAGAAGGTTCGGTATGATTTGGTGCTCGTGCCGCGCGACGATGCCGGTCACGCGAAGTCCGTTCGGTTTTCACCATGGCAGGTCTACGCACTGGCTGTCGGCTCCCTGATCCTGATTGTTGTTATCGTGGTGGCGCTGTTGATGTACACCCCCATCGGAGCTTTTATCCCGATAGAGAATGCGGAGTTGGTGAACCGCTACAGTAAGGAGTTGGTTTCGCTGAACCAGCGGATGGCATCGCTTATGGAGCAACTCGTCGAGCTCCGAGAGTATAATGTGAAGCTCAGGAAGGCACTGGGTGAGCAAGTGGTTGCGACAGATTCCGGCGTTGCGGTCGTCGGGAGCCCCCGGTCTGCGAATGCCGAGAGCAGACGAGAGATCGGACCGGCGCAGCGAACCATCGAGGTCGCAGGCGCGCAAGTTCCCCGGTCATCGTTCAGCATCCAATCGGTGCAACAGGTGGTGCAGGAACAGCATCAGGTCGTCTTCCCCGTTGTCCTTCCGGCTGAGGGATATATCAGTCGCGGGTTCGACGCTGACCGCCGACACTACGGTCTGGACATTGCGGGAAAGATGGGAACGCTGGTGAACGCGGCTGCTGATGGTTATGTGGTGTTCGCAGGGTGGACGAGTGACGATGGGAACAAAGTCATACTCTCGCACTCGGGAGGCTTCTTAACGTTCTACAAGCACAATCAATCGTTGCTGAAGTCGGCTCCCGCATTTGTGAGACGCGGCGAACCGATTGCCTTGCTGGGCAGCTCCGGTCAGACAAGTACGGGTCCGCATCTGCACTTCGAGATCTGGAAGGATGGAGTACCTGTCGACCCGGCAAACTATATCCTGAACCTTAATTTCTAGAGAACCAGTGGCTCTCAAATCGGATCCGGTCAAGGAGTTAAACATTATCGGTCCGGGAACCGTCGTGGAGGGGAAGATCCGCAGTCAGGGGAGCGTTCGCGTCGACGGCAAGGTTACCGGGGAGATAACGGCGAGCGAAAGCCTTGCGGTGGGTGTCACAGGCGAGATCGACGGCAATGTCACGGCGAAGAATGTCACGATCGGCGGCAAAGTGCGAGGCTCGATCAGTGCTTCGGAGAAGATCGTGTTCGAGGGGAAAGCGGTCGTGAAAGGTGACATCCGTGCGATGAAGCTTGTGATCGATGAAGGGTGTGTGTTTGACGGAAAGGTCGCCATGACCGAGCGGACGCAGCTCTACGAACCGAGGCATTAAGCGTTCGTCGCTTGCACTCGAAGAGGTTGAACCGATGTCGTCTGCACCAAAGCCGGACGAACCCCAGCGGCGGAAAGAGCTCTTCCCGGGGCTTGGGGATGTCTATCGCGACTTGGCACCGTATCTGACGCTGGGGTTTCAGCTGGCCGCGGCGGTTGTTGCGTTCTTCCTGGTGGGGTGGTGGCTCGACACACGATACGAGACTTCCCCAACATTCAAGCTGATCGGGTTGCTGCTCGGCTCGATTGGCGGAATGATTAAGTTTTTTCGATCGGTCTCTAAACTCACCAAACAGAAGGACTCCTAACTCCAAGGGTAGTGGCTGTGAAGTTCGATTGGGGATTCTTAAGGCTCGTTCTCTATTGCGCCGTGGCTGTTGCGGTGTTGATTGCCTATCCTCTTTCTTTGTTCACGAGCCACGAGATCGTTCAAAGCGTGACCGCCAGCGGGCTGGCCAGCCTGCTGCATCTGTTGCTTGGCTACGCAGCTATTGAGCTGGGCCTTGATAAGTCCAACACCACGTTTCTCAAGATTGTTCTTGGCGGCACGGTCATCCGGCTGCTCTTGTTGGTCGGGATCGTGTTTCTTCTGGTCAAGGTGTATCAGTTTCACACCTTGTCGCTCATGATTTCGATGTTGTTCTTCTATGCCTTGAATCTCGCGCTGGAGATACATTTTCTTCACAAGAAAGTCTCCCTCAAAAGTTAGACTCGGCTAGTACTTGAGAATCGATTCATCTGCCCTTGCGGATACTGTACGACACGCCTCTGCCAGCGTAAGCGATTCCGTTCACGCTGCCGTCTCCAATGCTGCTCCCGGGCAGGGAGAGAAACTTGACTTCGGCCACCTGCTTGACCACATGAAGAACTCCCAGGAGCTGGAATTTCCAGGTGGTCACCTAGAGCTTCCCCATTTCCCACCAATCCAGGTCGGTGGAATCACCTTCGACCTCTCCATCTCGAAGCACGTGTTCTTCTTGCTGCTCTCTGCGCTCATCGTCATGCTCGTAGCCGTCTACGCTGCGCGCAGGAATCGGAAGAGCAGCGTGCCAAGCGGTGTCGGCAACCTCGTTGAGGTGTTCGTTGTGTTTATTCGTGATGAAGTTGCTGTCCCGAACATGGGGAAGGGAGGGCTCACGTATCTGCCCTTCCTACTGACGACGTTCTTTTTCATTCTCATTATGAATCTTATCGGCCTGATACCGTACGGGGCGACATCGACATCGAATGTCTCGGTGACGGCGGGATTGGCGTTGGTTGCCTTCATCATGATCCAGGTTGCCGCGATTCGGGCGCAGGGACTAAAACACTATCTCGCCCATCTGTCCGGCGGCGTGCATTGGGCGCTGTGGCCGATCATGATTCCCGTGGAGATTCTGGGGTTATTCACCAAGCCGTTCGCCCTGTGTATGCGTCTGTTCGCGAACATGAACGGCGGACACATCGTTCTCCTCGCGCTCATTGGGCTGGTTCTGCTCTTCCGATCTCCCGCAGTCGCCCCTCTGCCTGTGCTGTTCGGAGTTGCGATTAACCTGCTGGAGTTGTTCGTCGCCCTTTTGCAGGCCTATATTTTTACGATGTTGACGTCACTCTTTATGGGGTTTGGAATGCAATCGGAGCATGGCGATGAACATGCAGAGCACGCACACTGATCGTATCAGCCAACGAGAATACTTCGAAACGAACGAACTACTCAATCAGGAGGAATCATTCATGGAAGCAAATGCATTAGCGTATCTCGGCGCAGGTCTTGGAGCAGGCCTCGTTGTTCTCGGCGCTGCGTTCGGAATTGGCAAGCTCGCGGCGGCGACGATGGAAGCCACCGGACGTCAGCCTGAAGTCGCCGGGCAAGTTCGGACTTCAATGATCATTTCGGCTGCTCTCATCGAAGGTGCGACGTTTTTCGCTTTGGCAATCTGCATCATTCTCGCAACGAAGTAACAGAAGGACAGACAGCCATGTTCGATATCAATCCAGGATTGATGGTCTGGACAGTGGTCACCTTTGTGGTGCTGGTGCTCGTCCTGACAAAATATGCATGGAAGCCGCTGCTGAAAGCGTTGCAGGATCGCGAGGATAACATTCGACAGGCGTTGGATCAGGCAGAACGGGCACGCGCCGAGGCGGCTGAGCTTCTGAAGCAGAACGAGAGGAATATCGCCAAGGCCGAGGAAGAATACAGACGGATCATTCGCGAGGGGAAAACGCTCGCAGACAAGCTGAAGGAGGAGATTGTCTCAAAGGCTCATCAACAAGCCCAGCGCGACCTTCAGCACGCCAAGGAGGAGATCCAGCGCGACATCGAGGCAGCGAAACAACAACTGCGCTCGGAGGTCGCAGATCTCGCCATCCAGGCTGCCGGCAAGATTCTGGACGAGACGCTGGACGCACAAAAGCACAAGAAGCTCCTCGACACTTTTTTGAACCAACTTCCGAAGAATTAGGAAATGGTTAATTGGTGAATTCGTTGGTTGGAGATTCGGATTTGTCCTGTCACCAATAACCAATCACCAGTTAACCAATCACCAACGTATGAGTAATCTTCGCGTTGCACGGCGCTACGCTGAAGCTCTGATGGAATCAGCAACCGACCCGCATCAGTTGGATCGTCTGGCAAGTGACCTGGCATTTGTTCAAGAGGCGATCAAGCAGTCACGCGAGCTGGCGACGTTTCTGAAGAGTCCGGTGATCTCAAAGGACAAGAAGAAGGCCATTTTCGTTGCGCTATTCGGTTCGCGCGTGAGCGACGCGACGCTGAGTTTTCTGAATCTGCTGACGGCAAAGGGTCGTGAAGACGTGTTGGCGGATGTCATTGCAGAGTTCTTTCGAATGCGCGAAGAGAAGCTTGGAATCGTGACAGTCGAGGTGCGCGCGGCGACGGAATTAACGCAGGAGCAACATCAAGATATCCAGCGGCGATTCGAAGGATTCACCCAGAAAAAGGTGCGCATTTCCTTCAGTCTGGACAAGCAGCTTAGAGGCGGCTTTGTTGCGAGAGTCGGTGATACCGTGTTTGACGGAAGCGTTCAGCGACAGTTGGAGCTGCTGCGGGAACGATTTGCGGAGGAAACCGGGCGTAAGTAGTGCCGATCCAACCCACCAGAACGCGGAGCGGGCTGGCAAAATGACTGAACAATGGAGTTACGATTCTGTTTGTTGGATCGAGTCCCGCTCTCAGAGCGGGATGCCCCTTTGTTGTATAAACAATCAATTGGAGGGGCACGAGCTGAGACACCACAGATTCAAGAAAAGGAAAAAGTATGGCAGAAGTAAGACCTGATGAAGTGAGCGCGATCTTGCGGAAGCAGCTCTCCGGATTTGAAAAAGAAGTCGATATCTATGACGTGGGGACGGTGCTCCAGGTGGGAGACGGTATTGCGCGCGTCTACGGCCTGTCCAAAGTAATGGCCAGCGAGCTTGTGGAATTTCCGCACGGCGTATTCGGTATGGCGCTCAACATCGAGGAAGACAACGTCGGATGCGTGCTGTTTGGTGAGAGCGCGTACATCAAAGAGGGAGATACTGTCAAGCGCACCAAACGTCTCGCATCGGTGCCTGTTGGTGAACAGATGCTCGGACGTGTCATCACGCCGCTCGGCGAGCCGCTGGATGGAAAAGGACCAGTCAAACCAGAGAAGTATCTTCCACTTGAGCGAAAAGCGTTAGGTGTGATCCAACGCCAGCCGGTAAAAGAGCCACTGCAAACAGGCATCAAGGCTGTTGATGGCATGATCCCGATTGGCCGCGGGCAGCGCGAACTCATCATTGGAGACCGCCAGACAGGCAAAACGGCAATTGCGCTCGATACGATCATCAATCAGCGCTACACGCACTCCGAGAAGGCGAAGAGGGAAGGGATTAAGCCCGTCTACTGCATCTACGTCGCCATTGGTCTGAAAGGATCGACCCTGGCGCAGGTTGTGAATAAGCTTGAGGAGTTCGGAGCAATGGAGTATACGACGGTCATTCAAGCGACGGCGAGTGACCCCGCGCCGTTGCAGTTCATTGCTCCCTACGCCGGCGTAACCCTTGGCGAGTATTTCCGCGATAACGGTCGGCACGCGGTCGTTGTGTACGACGACCTGTCAAAACACGCGCAGGCGTACAGGCAGATGTCGCTCCTGCTTCGCCGTCCACCCGGACGCGAAGCTTACCCCGGAGATGTGTTCTATCTCCACTCACGCTTGTTGGAACGCGCGTCGAAGTTGAACGAGGAGCTGGGGGGCGGAAGCCTTACGGCACTCCCGATCATCGAAACGCAGGCTGGTGACGTTTCAGCGTACATTCCGACCAACGTTATCTCCATTACTGACGGACAGATCTATCTCGAATCCAGCCTCTTCAACTCCGGTATCCGTCCGGCTATCAACGTCGGTATCTCCGTCTCACGCGTAGGCGGCAATGCTCAGATCAAGGCGATGAAATCCGTTGCCGGCCGCCTGCGGTTGGAACTCGCCCAGTATCGCGACCTTGAAGCCTTTGCGAAATTTGGGTCTGACCTGGATAAGGCGACGCAGCAGCAGTTGCGCCGTGGATCGCGGTTGGTGGAGCTTCTCAAACAGGGGCAATACGATCCGATGCCCGTCGAGAAGCAAGTCGTGGGCATCTTTGCGGGCACGAACGGTTACCTCGATCCGATTACGCTTGAGGATGTCCAGCGGTTTGAACTAGAACTGCATGAGTACGTTGATATGAAATACCCGGAGGTCTTTCTGACGATCGCCGAGCAAAAGGCGCTCACGAACGACATGACGGAGAAACTCCACGCAATCCTGAAAGAATTCAGCAGCAAATTCAAGGCATCGGCAAAAGGGAGCTCATAGGAGATAGTCACGCACACAGGACACACTCACTCGATCCATGGCAACACTCCGTGAAATACGTCGCCGGATCAGCGGCATCAGGAGCACCCAGAAGATCACGAGGGCGATGAAGATGGTCGCGGCATCTAAACTGCGGCGCGCACAGGAGGCGATTGTTTCAACGCGACCGTACGCGCGCAAAATGGGAGAACTTCTCCGTCATCTCGTGACGAAAGTGGACGTGAGCATTCATCCGCTGCTCGCCAGCCGCGAGGTAAAGAGGGTCCTTCTCGTTGTGGTTACCGCCGATCGCGGCCTCTGTGGGGCGTTCAACAGCAACATCACCAGGTCGGCTCTCCAGCACATCAAGGCGAATTACAGCGACCAGCTCGAAGCTGCCGGGGGACTGAGGCTGCTGACCGTTGGGAAGAAGGGATCTGACTATTTCGCCAGACAGCTATACGAGATTTACGGCAAGCATGTCGGGATCTTCCATAGCCTGGACTTCAGCCATGCGCGGTCAATTGTCGACCAGGTTGCGCAAGGCTATCTATCTGGTGAGATTGACAAAGTTGAGGTGATTTACAACGAGTTCAAGTCGGTCATTCAACAGCGAATTGTTGTCGAACAGCTTCTTCCCATCCTGCCCGAAGAGCTCAAGGGTCCGCGAGACCTGCGCGCAATGGCGCAGGTAGAGTATATCTACGAACCTTCGAGCGCTGAGATCGTCATGGCACTCGTTCCGCGCCATCTGAATTTCCAGATGTGGCGGATTCTCCTTGAATCGAACGCGGCCGAACAGGGCGCGCGTATGACGGCAATGGACAATGCGACGGAGAATGCGAGGGAGCTCATTCGCGATCTGACGCTGAAGTACAACAACGCACGGCAAGCTGCGATCACCAAGGAATTGCTCGAGATCGTCAGCGGCGCAGAGGCGCTGCGGAGAACCGGTTAAGCCAACGCATTGCGGGAAGCGATTCAACGGTAAACAATCTCAAGGCTTAAATGAAACCGTTGTTCAGGGGATTGGGCGACGGTTTTTTGTTACGATGCGATGTGAATGTAGACGCTCCGCCGGCCGGGAACGCCGCAGGCAACGCTTGATTAGCGAGTTTTTTTTCGCTACCTTATTAGCCCGAAATTTTGAGACACACGGCTTCCGAAATCTCAAGGTGTGGGGGAGATTTCGGAAGTTCTGTTAGTAAGAACGGACTTCGATGTTTGAAAGCCTAAGCCAAAAGCTCGAGACGGTTTTTAAGCGGCTGCGCGGTCAGGGTAAAATCACGGAGGCAAACGTTGCTGAGACCCTCCGAGAAATCCGTCGCGTTCTCTTAGATGCAGACGTCAACTACAAGGTTGCCAAGCAGTTCATCGAAGACGTTCAGAAACGGGCGATCGGCCAGGACGTACTGAACAGTATTACTCCCGGACAGCTCGTCATCAAGATCATATATGATGAGATGGTGAAGTTGCTGGGAACGTCGAAGGTGGAGATCCGTACAGCCCACACGCCGCCCACGGTGATACTGGTGGCTGGGCTTCAAGGATCGGGCAAGACAACCTTCGCTGCCAAGCTGGCTCGTTATCTGAGAGGCAAAGGTAACAATCCTTTGCTCGTTGCCGCCGATATTCACCGGCCTGCTGCGATTGACCAGCTGGAAATGCTCGGCAAACAGGTGGACATTCCAGTGTATGCCGATCGGACGAACAATGCTGTCTCGATTGCTGTCGATTCCATAGACTTCGCCCGAAAGAACATCCGCGACACTGTTATTGTCGACACAGCCGGTCGGTTGCACATCGATGAAGAGATGATGCAGGAGGTTGCGTCCATCAGAGAGAAAACCCAGCCGCACGAGATACTCTTTGTTGTCGACGCAATGACGGGGCAGGATGCTGTCAACACGGCAAAAGCGTTCCATGATCGGCTGAATTTCGATGGCGTGGTATTGACAAAGCTCGATGGCGACAGCCGCGGCGGCGCGGCGCTCTCCATTCGTGCCGTCGTGCAAAAGCCGATCAAGTTTATCGGCGTGGGTGAAAAGCTTGATGCGCTGGAGCCGTTTTATCCTGAACGCATTGCCTCGCGTATCCTCGGGATGGGGGACATCGTCACCCTTGTGGAGAAGGCGCAAGAACAGTTCGATCAGGAAAAAGCCACGAAGCTGGAAGAGAGGCTGCGCAAAGCGCAGTTTACACTCGAAGATTTTCTTGATCAGCTTCGTGAAGTCAAGAAGATGGGATCCCTCAGCCAGGTCATGGGCATGCTGCCAGGGATGAATCGGATTCCCGGCGATGTCGAGATTGACGACAACGCGCTTGTCCGGATTGAGGCAATGATCCAATCCATGACGAACGAAGAGCGGCTGAGACCATCTATCATCAACGGCACTAGGAGGCGGCGGATCGCTCTGGGGAGCGGAACGACGGTTCAAGAAATAAACCGATTGCTGAAGCAATTTGAGGAGATGCAGCGGATGATGAAGCGGCTCAGCAAGGGAAATATGAAACGCGCCCTGCAAGGCATGCGGTTGCCGACACGCTAAGAGGCTTGTGAACTGAAAACCTGTGCGCCAGTCCGAAGGACCCCTTCGGGGAGGCGCACCCCCGCCAGACCTTCTGGAGCTAGTAAGGCGGGCTGGCGCCTTCGGCGGGAAACTGTAAACTTCAAACTCAATATTAAGAGGAACCACACGGTGGTAAAGTTACGATTGCGCAGAGCGGGCAAGAAGAAATATCCGATCTATAAAATCGTCGCGGCGGATAGCCGTTCGCCACGCGATGGTCGGTATATTGAAGCGCTAGGACAGTACAATCCCAATGTGCATCCTGTCGCTTTGACCTTCAAAGAAGAGAGGGTATTTCACTGGCTTCGCAAGGGTGCCCAGCCGACGGATACGGTGCGCTCGCTGTTTCAGCGGCAGGGGCTTTGGCTCCGCTGGACCTTGATGCGACGGGGCACCGACGAGGCGAAGACCCAGAGTATCGTCGAGCGTTGGCAGATGCAGCAAGCTGAACGCCCGACACGCGAAGCCGATCGCAAGGCGCGTCGCGCAGAGAAAAAGAAGAAAACTGCTACGAAGCCCGCGGAGGCTGCCCCCGCAGCGGAGCCGGCGGCGCAACCGGCAGCGTCATAACGCCTGGCGACGGAGCTTGTACGAGCTTCTGACCCTCAGAGAGTGTTCCTTCTCCCACGTATTCGTACGGTGGGTGCTTTTACATGCAACGGTGCAAGTCTCTGTCCTTTCAGCCTGAGGCTGACCAGTCCCGCTTTACGGGATCCCGAACAGCGGGACCCGCTGCTCGTTTGCCGCTCTTCGGCATCCCGCCTGTGTGATATCCTTAGAGCGGGACTGGCGGGTGAGCCTCTGGCTCAAAACAGGAGGTGGAACTATGAAGGAATTCGTAGAATACGTTGCAAAGCATCTCGTCGATAGGTCTGAATCTGTGGTGGTCGATGTGGAAGAGAAAGAAGACAAGACCATTTTCAAGCTGAAGGTCGACCAAGGTGAAGTGGGGAAGCTCATAGGGAAAAAAGGAAGAACTGCTTCAGCATTCCGAGTTCTCCTGAGGGCAGTGGCGGCGAAAGAAGGGAAAAAGGCAGTGTTGGATATCATCGGCTAGCGGCTCACTGGACACGGCCGATGCACCACGAAGCTCAGGAATGATTGCTGTCGGAAGAATCTCCAAGAGCGTTGGCATCCGGGGAGAAGTGACGGTCATACCTCTCACCGACGACCCCCAACGATTCGCCAGACTGGAGACAGTCTGGATCGGACGAGACGAAGCCACCTCAGAGCAGTACACCATCGCCTCCGTTCGTCTTGCGCGTTCCGCCGTTATCTTGAAATTGAATGAGATCGAGTCGCGCACAGTCGCCGAGACAAAACGCGGTAACTTCGTTTACATCGATTCGAAGGACACATGGATACCGCCGGCGGGGTCCTACTTCATCCATGACATTGTTGGGATGGAAGTCTTGACGGATCAGGGTGAGGTTGTGGGTGACATCAAGGAAGTCCTTCAAATGCCGGCGAACGATGTGTGGGTGGTTGCCCGGGGAAAGAACGAGATCCTCATTCCCGCCGTCAAAGAGGTTATCGTTTCGGTCGATATGCAGCGGCGAACTGTGGTGATTCACCCGATGGAAGGGCTGCTGGAGTGATGCGGATCGATATCATTACAGGATTACCCAAGTTGCTCGAGAGCCCGCTGCAGGAAAGCATCCTCCGTCGGGCTCAAGAAAAGGGCAAGGTCGAGATCGTTGTGAACGATCTGCGCCAGTTTGCGCACGACAAGCATCAGACGATCGACGACGCACCCTACGGCGGCGGTGCGGGAATGATTCTGAAACCCGAGCCGATCTTTGAGTGCATCGAGAGTCTGAAAGCACAGCGACACTATGACGAGATTGTTTTCCTGACACCAGACGGGGAGCGGCTCAACCAGAACGTTGCCAATGAGCTCTCGCTGAAGGGAAACCTGATTCTCGTGTGCGGTCACTACAAAGGAATTGATGAGCGCGTGCGAGAAGCGCTGAGTACACGGGAGATATCAATTGGCGACTACGTGTTAACGGGGGGAGAACTCGCTGCTTCCGTGGTCGTCGATGCAGTTGTGCGATTGGTCCCCGGCGTCCTGAATGACAGTGAATCCGCATTGAGCGATTCGTTCCAGGACGGACTGCTGGGCTCGCCACAATACACGCGACCCGCGGAGTATCGTGGCATGAAGGTGCCGGAGGTGCTTCTCTCCGGTAATCACGCCGAGATTGAGAAGTGGCGTCAGGAGCAGAGGCTTGAACGAACTCGCAGACGTCGAGAGGATTTGTTGAGTAAAGAACACAGAGTGTAACATTGCACAATCGATTCATTTTGTTGGAGAAGAGGTAATGGACAAGCTAAAGCTCATTGAGGCGACGCAACTCAAATCGGATAGGCCAGACTTCAACCCTGGAGACACGGTCAGCGTGCACGTTCGCGTCGTGGAAGGTGACAAAGAGCGCATCCAGCAATTCCAGGGTGTCGTGATCAGCAAGCGCGGCTCGGGCGTCAACACGACGTTCACGGTCCGCAAGATCTCAGACGGCGTTGGTGTGGAAAGAATCTTTCCTCTGCACTCACCGCGCATTGCGAAGATCGAAAAGGTGAAGGAAGGGAAAGTGCGCCGCGCGAAGTTGTACTATCTCCGAAAGCTTGCTTCAAAACAGGTAACGCAAAAAACCAGCGCCTGATGGGATGAAATCCCTGCTCGGTGTTTCCGAGGCGTCGTATGTTCAGCCGCTGCTGTACGGCCTGGAGACGCCCGAATCTCCTTTTCAGCTGCTCATCGACATTCCGGCCGAGACGGCAATCAAACTTCGAGAGCGCATCGAAAATCTTCGATGCGCTTTTTTGTCTCCCATCGACTATGCTCGGCACGGCGCGGACTACCGCATCGTGCCCGGTGTCAGCGTCTCCTCATCTATCCGAACGGATACCATCCAGCTTTTCATTAACCCTGATGCCCGCGATATCAAGTCCGTGGCCGTCGATGTGCGGGTGACCTCGGAAATTATCCTTGCCAAGATTATCCTCATTGAAAAATTTCCCAACCTGACATCTGTCGAAGGGCCATTCCAGTTTGTGCCGATGGCTCCGAATCTTCGTGAGATGCTGAAAAAGGCAGATGCAGCGCTCGCGGTCAACCTTCACCCCCACAGACTTTCCCCAGAAGAACCGTTTGCGCTCGATTTGGTCGAGGAATGGAGTGATCTCACAGGGCTTCCGTATGTGCATGGATTCTGGGTTGGTCACGAGAACCCCGAGACAGAACAACTCGTGCCGAACTTGATACGCGCCAAGCAAAACGGCGTCGAGCATCTCCATGAACTCACCCAACGTCTGGCGCAGCAGCGGAGTCTTTCCGCAGAACACGCTTCGCGCTATCTCTCTTCATTTTCGTTCGGATTCGGGCGGGACGAGGAAGAAAGTCTCTCCGAGTTTATCCGCTATGCCTACTACCACGGCATTCTTCCCGATGTCCCTGATATCAATTGCTTCGAGATCGACTCTCCCTAATGACCTTTCGGTGACGAGTCCAATTCGGGGTGGCGGTCTGTGCGCTCGGAGTATCGGGTGTCCGGTGTGGAGTATCTGCGTGAGTTCCAGGTTCTTGCAGCTTCATTGAATTTCCCTTTTTTTTCGTTACATTTGCACAAGGATAGTTTTTGCATAGAGTCTTTACACATTTGGTGATTGATCAAAAAGACCATGGATGATGTGTCGCTCCTAGCGGAGCTCAACAACTCTATTTTGGTAAAGCTAAACACGTCTCGTCCCTAACGGGACTCAAGAGGCGATATAGAATCAGCTCAATCTGGGCGCTCCGTAGGAGCGCGATGTTTATTGAGCGCCCATTTATTATATAGTGATTGAGCCCCAGGGGGGCGATATGTAATTCCTTCAAGCAACCCAAACCATTTTGAATATGGAAAAAACTTCTGCAATTGCTATAATTGACTGGGATCGATGCTCAAGACGTTGCTGATAAAGAACTACGCCGTTATCGAAGAGATCGAAGTGGAGTTTGAAAGCGGTCTGAACATCATCACGGGCGAAACCGGGGCTGGAAAGTCGATCCTCATTGATGCGTTGAGCCTCGTCCTGGGCGAGCGGGCAAATGCTGATGTGGTTCGCAAAGGAGCAGACAAGGCTATCGTCGAGGCGATCTTCAGTGTCTCAGGCAATAGGCGGATAAGAACGGTGCTTGACGAGCACGACTTCGAGCTGCAGGAAGACCTCATCTTGCGAAGGGAGATCTCCGCGAAGGGCCAGAGCCGGTGCTTCGTTAACGACACGCCGGCGACATTGAGTGTCCTGCAGGAGATTGGGGATCTGCTCGTCGATCTTCACGGCCAACACGACCACCAATCACTCCTCAAGACAGAGGCGCATATTGACCTGCTCGACGACTTCGGCGGTTTGGATGGGTTGAGACAGGAATTCAGAAGTTCGCATGACACGCTGACGCGATTGTTCGCGGAGCTGGAAGAACTGCAGGCGAAGGAGCGACAGCTCAAGGAGCGGCGTGATCTCTATGAGTTCCAGATCCAGGAAATCGACGCCGTAGCGCCGCAGCTCGGTGAGGAGGAAGCGCTGGAGTCAGAGCTCAGGATTCTTGAGAACTCCGAGAAGCTCTTTGAGGCCACATCGCGACTGCATCAGTTGCTTTATGAGGGGGAGCAGGCGGTGTACGATCAACTGGTCCTCGCTCGCAATCAGCTGGAGGATCTGTCGCGCATTGACAAATCATTTGAGGAGACGAAGAACGAGTGTGCGTCGGCAGTCGCTATCATCAGTGAGGTTGCGAAGTTCATTCAAACCTATAATTCCAAAATCGAATTCAACCCGGAACGGCTCGAGCAGATACGCGAGCGTCTCGGAAGGCTTGCTCTGTTGAAGAAAAAATATGGCGGCTCGGTGGATGCGATTCTCGAGCACCGCGGGAAAATCGGAAGAGAGTTCGCACTTGCAGAAAATTTTGAGGGAGAAATTCGAAAGCTGAAGGAAAGGATCGAGAAGGAACGTGCCGTCTGTTCTGCCGCGGCGCAGAGGCTGTCAGGTAAGCGGCGAGAACACGTTACCAGGGTCGACAATTCCGTCGTGGCCGAGCTCGCAAAACTGGGGATTGCCAACGCCCGGTTTGACGTGAAGGTGGAAAATCGCGCACTCGGCAAGACCGACGGTGTTGATCGTACTGCAAAGGCCTATGTGAGACTCGGCCGGGAGTTCTTCGATACGACTCCAAAGGGGATGGATTTCGTAGAGTTCCACATTTCAACGAACCTCGGTGAGGATCTCAAGCCGCTGGTCAAAGTCGCTTCCGGCGGCGAAATCTCGAGAGTTATGCTCGCGCTGAAGACCATTC
>JBBTCR010000704.1:0-2971 GCA_038043105.1 Bacteroidota bacterium | reverse complement strand
GATGATCGACAAACTGCAGATGCTGCTCGTCATGGGAATTGCCGCTGTCGTGAGCTATGTGACGTTCTTCTCTGGCGCAGTGTGGCAACAACTCATCATCATCGCTCTCATATGGAGCCTGTTCATTTACATCTTTTTCAGCCCACACTTGCTCAAGCGACTTTTCGGCGCGGTTCGGCTCAAGGTTTTCCGACGGCAATGGGCTGAGGATTTTCTTTCATCTCTTTCGCTGTTTCAGGCTAGGACTCTTCGGTTCGCTTTCTTCATCTCTCTCGCCTTCTATGGCGTAGTGTATCTTCAGATGTACTTGCTGCTCAATGCCTTCTCACCCGTAACGTGGTGGTATGCCTTTCTTGGCTTTGCAGCAATGATGTTTTTCAAAGCGGTGCTCCCTATTTCCTTTGGTGACCTGGGCATTCGCGAAGCGAGCTCGGTGTACTTCTATTCTCTCCTCGAAATTCCACAAGCAGCCGCCCTCAACGCGTCGCTGCTCCTGTTCGTCATCAATATCATGATCCCTGCATTGCTAGGGCTGCTGTTCATTCCGAAGTTTCCATCAACGCGCACAAGGAGTACCAGCGAAGAGAACGGATCCCCGAAACATCGAGAATGACACTCGTCCTCGTCATATTGCTCCTTGCCTCCTTCACGTTTTACCTCTGGTTTTTGTGGACCGTTTGGCGCGGCCTCGGGCATCTGAGCAAGCCTGCGGATGCACCTCCCAGATATGTGAGTGTGGTCGTTGCCGCGCGAAATGAAAACTCAACTATTAAGCGTTGTCTCGAGAGTCTGCTCGACCAAGATTATTCGTCCGACGCATATGAAATCATCATCGTTGATGATCATTCGACGGACGGCACGCTCAACATCGCTACGGACACTGCAGCGGCACAAACGAAGACGAAGATCTCCGCAATCTCTTTACGTGAAGAACACAAGCTAGGTGGAAAACCCAACGCGATCGCCCGCGGAATTCAGCACGCCCGAGGCGACATCATCTTTTGTACGGATGCAGATTGTATTGTTCCACGGCAATGGATTCGATCAATGAGTGGATGCTTTGAGCCTTCGGTTGCTTTCGTTGCGGGGCCTGCGCTTGAAATCCCATCGGCATCGATTGTATCGAAGCTCCAGAGCCTTGAATTCCTCGGACTCATGACGACAGCTGCCGGGCTCATCGGATACGGAAAACCAATCATATGCAGCGGAGCGAATATTGCCTATCGGAAATCGGCGTTCTTACAAGCGAGCGGTTACGGAGACCAGGGAAGCTCTTGTGATGATGAGACGCTGATGCAGCGGATTCTCACTCGCAACATCGGCCACGTCGTGTTCAATGATGACCCCGAAGCAACCGTCGTGACCTCATCTCCAGCATCTCTCCGTGTATTCTGGCAGCAGCGGACACGGTGGGCAGCAAAGAGAGATCGCTACGAGAATCCGATGATCCTCTGGAAACTCATTCTGCTTTACTCCTTTTTCGGCGTTTTTTTTCTCACAGTCATCGCCGCGCTCTTTGAGCCCACCCTGTGGTTTCTCGTCGTCCCGGTCTTTCTCCTGAAGTCAACTGGAGATTTCCTCGTGCTCCAACGAGGCGCGCAGATGTGGCGACAGAGGATCTCATTACCCCACTTTCTCATTGCAGAGCTTTTGCATGTTCCTTATATTTCCCTCGCCGGATTGATTGCGCAATTCACTTCGATGCGATGGAAAGGTCGGACACTGGAAAAATGAGTATTCTCAATAGAACGCTCGGACCAGTCCTCTTTCCGTCGATCCTCTGGCATTCAACTGAGCAATCCGTCCATATGACCTTTGACGATGGACCCCATCCTGTTGCAACGCCGAAGGTACTCGACATTTTGCGGAAACGGGATATCAAAGCAACATTTTTTCTCATCGGCACTCACGTGGCCCAATACCCTGAGCTCGTGCAACAAATCATGCGCGAAGGGCACTCCATCGGCAATCATACATATTCGCACCCCATGCTATTCTTGAAGCCAAAGAAGCTGCAAGCAACCCAAATCGAGAAAACGGACAACTTGATTGCACATTTGGTGGGCACGAGGCCGCCCTACTTTCGTCCTCCCTACGGCTACTTCGATCACAACACGATGAAGGTTGCACAGGAATCGAATCATAAGTTTGTGATGTGGGATGTCGATTCTCGCGACTTCGATACTCATCCAATCAGTGCCATCGCCGAAAGAGTAGGCAAGCAGGCAACTCATGGTTCGATCATTCTCTTCCACGACAACCATTCCACGGAACAGAAGATCGATAGCCTTCTCGATCGTATTCTCGATCAGCTCGAAGAACGCGGCTTCACATTCTCTCCCCTACCGGCATGATACTTGAACTGGAGCTGAGTCTCGTTCTGATTCTGTACCTTTTCCAAGTAATCAGATCGCTCTTGTCCCTGCGTCGCCTCCGGGACGAAATCCACGAGAATGCCTCTCCCTTCGTCTCAGTAGTTGTCGCCGCGAGAAATGAAGAAGACAACATCGCCGCGTGCCTTCAATCAGTTCTTCATCAATCTTATCCAAAAGACAAGTTCGAAGTCATTGTTGTCAACGATAATTCGACGGACAACACAGAGAACATCTGTCTGGAACTTGCCAAATCCCACGGCAACCTCGTCTATGTTCGCGCACGAGAAGACAGCACTCTCCGCGGTAAGACGAACGCGCTCGATCATGGCGTCAGCAAAGCCCGCGGCGATGTCATCCTTGTAACCGATGCCGATTGCACCGTCCCGCAGACGTGGATTGAGTGGACAGCGAAACGCTACGGAGAGGACGTTGGCATCGTCGGTGGGATGACCATCCAAAAAGCATCGAACGGATTTGAAGGCATGCAGTCGCTTGACTGGGCGTACTTGCTCGGCCTTGCCGCCTCAGCAGTAGCATTCGGCAATCCGCTAAGCCTCATTGGGAACAACCTTTCGTTCAGGAAAACGGCTTACGAA
>JBBTCR010000703.1:1811-4524 GCA_038043105.1 Bacteroidota bacterium | reverse complement strand
GCTCTCGGCCCGACCGGGATCGGCTCTGGATCGCTGAACGCGGGGATTGCATCGTCGGCTGTATCGCGATTGTCGGCACTTCCGAGAAGGAGGCACAGTTGCGTTGGTTCCTAGTTGATCCGTCAGCCAGGGGGTTGGGGTTAGGCAAGAGACTGCTCGACGAGGCAGTCGCGTTCTGCAAGCTTTGCGGATATAAATCAGTTTTCCTCTGGACAGTCAGCGCGCTGAGGACGGCAGCCCAGCTGTATCGGGCCGTCGGTTTCGAGAAGGTCGAGGAGAAACCCGGCAAGCAATGGGGCGTCGACGTGGTCGAGGAGAGGTATGTTTTGCATCTCGGCGGCAGGGGCGCCTAGCCCGGCGCAGTTCACCGGAGCCGCCCATTCGGTCTTCTCAGGCTTCGGGCTGCTGCAGGTGACTCTGGCTGCTGACCTTGATCGTGAAATGGCTCAAAGGTGTAAAGATCATGAAATCAACTACCGATGGCAAACGACTGGGGTCTGCTATCCTCGAGGTCGTTGAGAATCAGTTACGCGATAACCAACCTCCAGAAGTCCGATCGACGTTTGAGCGTCTTTGTAGAGAGTGGCACTCTGAAATCAAACGCCTCATAGCTGCCGCGTTATCCGTAGAGATTTATGAGGCGCTAAAGAACAAGACAGAGTACAATCGTGAGAGGTACGTAAAGAATCGCAAGACTTCCTCAGATGCCTTGAGAAAAATTGTGTCAATCACACCGGCCTGCTCGCTTGATTCCTCGCTGTCCGCAAAGCTGCAAGCGTCGATTCGGTGGAATCCCTCCGATACAATAAGTAGAACCATTTCGTAGCTTACCAAACACCTTATTGCCCTTCCCTAGCGTTTTCGATATATTAGCCAAAGAACTTTCCGCTATCTCTCCAAATCCATCCCAGGTTCGCATCCACAACGTGCGGCTATGGCGTCCAACCCAAAGAATTCGTCCGAAGCCAAGTTCTGGGAGTGGTTTCAAGAGAATGAAGAGAAGCTATTTGACTTCGAGTCGAATCAAGAGACTGTCTTCGCCGAGTTGGCGCGCGAGCTCCAAAAGATCCACCCCTCCCTCACCTTTGAATTCAGTTCCAAGGAAAAGGATCAACGTCAATTTGTTATCAGTGGTGGTGGAATGAAAGAAGCCTTTCCAGCGGTCATCAGGCTTGCAGACGCTGCGCCGAACCTAGCGAGATGGCAGATCATCAAGTTTCGACCGAGGCATTCAGAGCCGTGTACGATCGGCATCGGAGAATTCTACTGCTCATCCGATGAGGTCGAGTTCACGCTTGTGCCGGAGGGACAAAAGGTCGGGGTGACATTGTACTTGGGTGATTCGAAAAATTTCGATGAGCAGATTTTTGGCCATATCGCCTTCCTGCTGCTCGATCACACTCTCGGCGAGTACGATGTTGAGACGTTTATCGGGACAGTCGATTACGAACCTCGCGACGTGCTGAGCACGATGAAAAGGCATCCCCTGCAGGAGCTGCCGAGGATGTTTGACCAATTTGTGAAATCACTGACGAACTAAATTGCGGTTTTTCCCATTCGACTAATCTCTCCTGGAGGAACTACTATGAAAAGAGCGCAGACTGTCTGGTCGGTTTTGGCATCGATCATGTTAGCCCATGCACTGGTTTATGTTCAGGCCGGCGCGCAGAAGCTCGAATACCCACAAGCCAAAAAAGTCGATCACACAGACACCTACTTCGGCGTGAAGGTGTCCGACCCGTACCGCTGGCTTGAGGACGAAAACTCACCTGAGACTCGCCAATGGGTCGAAGAACAAAACAAGGTGACGTTCGCATACCTGGAAAAGATCCCCTTCCGCCAGCAGGTGAAGCAACGGCTGGAGAAAATCTTTGACTATCCAAAATACAGCGCGCCCTTCAGGAAGGGCGAGTACTTCTTCTTCTCTAAGAATGAAGGATTGCAGAATCAGAGCGTTCTCTATAGGCAAAAAGGGTTGGAGGGAAAACCAGAAGTTATGCTGGATCCCAACACGTTTTCTGAGGATGGCACTGCGCGCCTCAGTGGATTCTCCCTTTCGAAGGATGGGAAGTATGCCGCCTACGGAATCTCGAGAGCTGGGTCAGACTGGCAAGAGTACTACGTGATGGACATGACCACGCTCAAAAACTTGCCCGACACGTTGCGATGGATCAAGGTCTCTGGGACCGCATGGCGTGGCAAGGGATTCTACTATAGCCGCTACCCGGCGCCTGAGAAAGGCAAAGAGCTCACCACCAAGAATGTGTACCAGAATGTTTACTATCATCAAGCCGGCACAGCGCAATCGAGCGATGAGCTTGTGTACGAAGACAAAGCAAATCCGGAGCGCTTTCACAATGTCGGCACGACCAGGGATGAGCGGTTTGCACTCTTGGGCATCTCCGAACGCGGCAAAGGGAAGAAAGGGAACGCGCTCTTCTACCGAGACCTGACGAAAGGCGAAAGGGCGTTCAAACCAATTGTTGCCACCATAGGCGATGACACGTACGGAGTTGTGGACAACATCGGTGACAAACTCTTGATCCGTACGGACAAGAACGCCCCGAACGGAAAAGTCGTGTTGTATGATCCAAGTAGTCCTGACGAGAAGAACTGGAAAGAGATTCTCCCCGAAAAGCCTGAACCACTGCAAGGGGTCGGATCTGCTGGAGGGAAACTCTTCACGACGTATCTGAAAGATGTCACCATCCGA
>JBBTCR010000703.1:0-1801 GCA_038043105.1 Bacteroidota bacterium | reverse complement strand
TCCGAGCGTATGTATATAGTCTGGATGGAAAGTTGGAAAATGAAGTTAGCTTACCGGCCCCCGGTGTTGCAGGAGGGTTTGGTGGCGAGAAAGATGAAAAGTTCGTGTTCTACACATTCACCTCCTTCATTTTTCCACCTACCATTTACCGGTACGATATTGCCACGCGAAAAACCTCTCTCTTCCGTGCACCGGAGATTCCAGAATTCAATGCTGCGGAGTACGAAACGAAGCAGGTCTTTTACAACAGCAAAGATGGCACACGCGTGCCGATGTTTATCGTGCATAAGAAAGGAATCAAGCCGGACGGCAAGAACCCAACTCTGCTCTATGGCTATGGCGGATTCGGCATTCCGATTGCACCCTCCTTCAGCCCACTGCGCCTTGCGCTTCTTGAACAAGGATTTGTCTATGCTTCAGCGAACATGCGCGGTGGAGGTGAGTACGGCGAGAAATGGCACGACGCCGGAACAAAACTGAAGAAGCAGAATGTCTTTGACGATTTCACTGCCGCGGCGGAATATCTTATCGCGAACAAGTACACTTCACCGGAGAAGCTCGCGATGCAGGGCGGCTCAAACGGTGGCTTGCTCGTGGGCGCTGTCATGAACCAGCGTCCGGAGCTTTTCAAGGTGGCTATACCACAAGTGGGCGTCATGGACATGTTGCGCTTCCACAAGTTCACGATCGGTTGGAACTGGATTGCTGACTACGGATCGAGCGACAACGAAGAAGAATTCAAAGCTCTCTATCGCTACTCACCGCTACACAACATCGGCGACGGTGCGAAGTATCCCGCCACGCTGGTCACGTCCGCTGACCACGACGATCGTGTTGTGCCTGCACATTCATTCAAATACGTTTCAACGTTACAGGAGAAACAACGCGGGGACAACCCTATCTTGGTTCGCATCCAGATCAGGTCAGGCCATGGCGCGAGCAGCACAACAAAAGCTTTGGAGGAAACAGCGGACATTTACTCATTCATCTTCTATAATCTTGGTGTGATACCAAAGTACTGATCAATCACAGCGATTCCGCCAAACGGATGCCGACAAGGAAGAAACCGCTCTGGACTTGCCCGAATTGCGGACATCGTTTCGTGACCCCGAACATGTGGCACTCATGCAGTCGTCACAGGATCGCTGATCACTTCGTTGGCAAAGACCCCATCGTCCGGCAGCTGTTCGATCGATTCCGAGCCATGATTCGGAGGTGCGGTCCCGTGATGGTATATGCCCAAAAAACGCGCATCGTTTTCCAAACGCGTGCGCGATTTGCGGGCGCTGTTCCCCGAAAGCGCTGCCTGGATTGTTCCTTGTGGCTCAAACGGCGTGGCGAGCATCCCGGATTTCGGCAGATCGAAACCATCCCTCCTCGTGATTACATTCACTACTTCCGAGTGACCAGACCTCAAGATTTGAATCGGAGACTCACGCCCTTCATCCGGGGGGCGTATGAAGTCGGCTGCCAGCAACATGTCAGGACACTTCGTGGGAGGCGTCAGTAGGAACGTTTACAGTTTTGGGTTTTAGGGTTTGCAGTTACTAGTTCCAGGTTCAAAGTTCAAAGTTCAAAGTTTCAAGTTCGAGGTTCAAAGTTGGCTGACCAACTACGGCATCGCACCTTCTGTCTTCCTGTCTTCTAGATTCTGGATTCAGTCTTCTGGATTCTGTTTTCTGTCTCCTGGATTCTGTTTTCTGTCTCCTGGATTCTGTTTTCTGTCTCCTGGATTCTGTCTTCTGACTCCTGGATTCTGTCTTCTGACTCCTGCCTTCGTTCTCACATCTCACGTCTCACA
>JBBTCR010000702.1:0-2888 GCA_038043105.1 Bacteroidota bacterium | reverse complement strand
AATACCGCTTTATGCGGCCTGACGGCAGCATCACATGGGTGATCGGGCAAGCCATCTCGGAAAAGAACGACGAAGGACAAGTTATTGGTTACATTGGTACGCTCACCGACATCACCGAGCGCATGCAAGCAGAAGAGAAAATTCGCCAATCCGAGTCGCAATTCCGCATGGTGTGGGAGAGTTCTATTGACGGAATGCGTCTAACCGACTAACAGGGAACCGTTCTCAGGGTGAACGACGCATTCTGCCGGATGGTAGGAAAAACCAGAGAGGAGATGGAAGGAAAATCTCTCTCCGCCATCTATTCCGAGGAGCAACGGGATCATGTCCACCGGCGCCATCAGGAGCGCTTCAGATCGCGGACAGTCAAACCCCACTTCGAACAAGAGCTCACTCTATGGGATGGAAGGAAAATCTGGTTCGAGGTGTCCAATTCATTCTTTCAGACTGGGCATCAAAGTCCGCTGCTCCTGAGTATTTTCAGGGACATTACCGAGCGCAAGCAGGCAGAAGAACGGCTTCGCTTGTTGGCGCACACCATAAGGAGCGTTTCTGACTGTGTCAGGGTGACTGACACCGAAGACCGGCTCATCTTTGTCAATGACGCTTTCCTGAAGACATACGGCTATTCCGAAGTCGAGGTCCTCGGAAGGCACATAAACTTGGTACGTTCGCCCAACAATGATCCCGCGTTGTTAGCGGCGATCCATCCTGAAACGTTGGCTGGCGGCTGGCAGGGTGAGCTTCTGAATCGCCGAAAGGATGAAACCGAATTTCCCATTCATCTCTCCTCGTCGGTGGTGCGAGATGAACGTGGTGAGGTGGTAGCGATGGTGGGAATCGTCAGAGACATCACGGAGCGCAAACTCGCACAGCAGCGTCTTGAACGAGAGCGGAATCTCCTGCGCACGATCATCGAGGCGATCCCGGACGAGATCGCTGTGAAAGACACGGAGAGAAGGTTCATCGTTGCCAATCCCGCGACCGTGCGAGCGTTAAAGGCATCTTCGGTTCAGCAGGTCCTCGGGAAGAGGGATGAGGATTTGATCCCCAAAGAGCATGCTCTCGATGGACGCTTAGAAGAGGAGAAAGTCTTCGCAACGGGCTTGCCGTTTGTCAACAAAGAAGGGAAAACGCGAATAAATCCCAAGACCGGCGAAATCGAGCGCAGCATTCTGATTTCGAAAATCCCCCTGCGAGATCGAGATGGTAAGATCATGGGATTGGTGGTTGTTAATCGTGACATAACAAAGCGAAAGAAGGCGGAGGTGGAAGTCCAACGAGGCAGAGACTGGCTCAACGCGATCCTTGATGCCTCAAGGGATGGCATCGGTGTCGAGAAGAGCGAGGTCCTCGTGTATGCAAATGAAGCCTTCGCGCGCATCTTCGGCTATGACGATCCACGGGAGCTAATCGGCAAGCATGCATCTGTCGTTTTGGACGAGCTTGAAACAAGGCGGATGATGGAATACGGAAGGAAACGGCTTAGTGGTGAACAAGTGCCGGAGGTGTACGAGTTCAGAGGAAAACGGAGAGATGGAAAATATGCCGATCTGGAAGCATCAGTCTCGAGTGCCTCAATCGCCGGGGAAGAACACATCATAGCCACATTCCGTGACATCACCGAGCGAAAGTCGCTGCAGAAGCAGCTCATCGAGGCGCAAAAAATGGAAAGTATCGGGACGCTCGCAGGGGGCATTGCGCACGACTTCAACAATATCCTTGGAATCATCATGGGGCACGCCTCAATACTTGAGATGGTCCAGACGACGCCCGAAAGGCTCGCGCAAAGCACCCAGGCCATCAGCAAAGCGACCCATCGGGGAGCCACCTTGGTCCGACAATTGCTGACGTTTGCCCGGAAAGCCGAGGTTGAGCTACAGTCTGTGCTCGTTAACGAGATATTGAACGAGCTTGCAAAGCTGTTTGAGGAAACCTTTCCTAAGACAATTGTTGTCTCTCTCAAGCTCGAGTCAAGCCTTCCGCCTGTCACCGCCGATCCGAATCAGCTTCATCAAGTGTTTCTGAACCTCTGTGTGAACGCCCGTGATGCAATGCTCCCAAAAGGAGGAACGCTCTCGATGTCGTCCCGTCTTATCGACGCTGTGGCTGTCCAGGTCAAATTCCCACGAGCTAGTGCCATAGAATATGTGCTGGTGGATGTGAGGGACACGGGAACAGGGATGGACGAAAGCACGAAGAGCAGGATCTTCGAACCATTCTTTACCACAAAGCAGAAGGGCAAAGGAACGGGATTGGGCCTGGCGATGGTCTACGGTATCGTCGAAAACCACATGGGGTTTATCGACGTGGAAAGCACACTGGGCGCAGGAACGACATTTCACGTCTATCTCCCGGTCCAGCTGCGCGAAGTGAAGCCGATTGTATTCGAAGCGGAACGCGAGGAAGAGATACCGGGTGGAACGGAAACAATCCTCCTCGTCGAGGATGAGGTGATGTTGAGGGAATTGGCTGGCACAGTCCTCGAAGGGAAAGGATACAAGGTGTTGAAGGCTGTTGACGGTGAAGAGGCCTTCGAAATGTATCGCCGTCACGCCGACGAAATCGCACTGGTTGTGTCCGATCTGGGATTACCCAAACTAACGGGGGAGGAGCTGTTTGCAAGAATACGGGAGCTCAACACCGTGGCGAAAGTGATTCTTGCAAGCGGGTACATCGAGCCAGAACTCAAGTCGCAACTGCTCAAGGCTGGAGCCAAGGAACTCATACAGAAGCCGTATGTGCCGCGTGAAATCTTGAAGAAGATTCGCGAGGTGCTGGATATGCGCTAGAAGCTTGGTTGAAAACCCTTTTATCACGCAAAGGCGCAGGGAAAATATGGGGAAATTCATTTCAATCTGTAAGTCTTCGCGTGCTTTGCGGCTTGG
>JBBTCR010000701.1:0-3292 GCA_038043105.1 Bacteroidota bacterium | reverse complement strand
GTCTCTCGCTCGCGGGGATAAAGCAGAAAATCGAAGCTCTTGACATCGGCGTGTCCGAAAGGCGCTCGCTTGTGCTCATCGACCGCTTCGTACGGAATGCGATTATCGATCAGCCAGTTCTCGAACGCCCGCTCGTAATGGTTGGGGCAAGAGTCCTTCATTCTAATCCGACATACGCTGGAGATTGTTCCAGGGGGTGAATTTCTTTTTCTGCTGGAATATATTCTCTAATGAATTTGTTCGAGTCATACACGGTTACCGCCTTTTCAATGGCCAAGACAATTGCCAGAAAAACAACGGAGGTGAAATCGCCATTCTCAGCACCTCCGATTGCGTTAATCAAAGAGGTGAGGATGACAGCGGTAAGTGTCACTTCCACACAGGCGTCACTCAGACCCAAAAGTGGATGTCTGGTGTAAAAATACCCGCCGCCAGGATAGATGATGGAGATTTTTCTGGCTTCGGCCTTGCTCTTGAATTCGAGGTTACAATGGGGACATGTATAGACATCTTAACAAGTTCTCCCGTGCAGCGGGGACAAAGATGTGTTCTTGTTTGTGTTGTGTCCCCCATCGCATGGAACGGCATCTCTCCAAGGAATGACTTGATCTTCTTCCTCTCTTTACTGCCAATGTAGTAATACCTCTCCTTTGTGTTGTTCGCGTACTTGACCAGGAGAGTGCTCCCTTTTACGGCAACCGATTGGCAATCGGCATATACGATCTGAGCTATCGAGTTTCGATACGAATAGTCCACCTTCGTGGGGATGTGCAGAATTCGTTCATTGGTGAACACGAGCAGGCACCGCTTTATGTAAAAGATCCACAGCCCCATTAACCATTGTTCCAGAATTGACATTGGCGAACATCCGGTCGTTACACAGACGATCTTTTCATCTTCCCACAAGAATGGCTTCAGAAAAGACAGTTTCTCAAGCAATTTGGTCTGGCGTTTTTCTATGCTTGGTTTGAACTCTTTCCTGTGGTTTGAGAATAGTACGTTTGGGTCGATTGGAAGACCGAAGCAGTGGTCACTACTGCGGCCATCTATCAGATTGTCCATGTGCGCAACTCCACATTTGCTCTGTTGTGACCCTGGCAGTGACTCCAAACCCAGGGCTCGCCCATAGTTCAAAGGTGCATGCTCAAAGCTCACACGTCTGGCTTGAAAAGAAGCGGAACAAATTCGTTCAGGTAAATCCGCCACAGCCGCCACTCGTGGGCGCCGTCGGTAATGTGGGCGACGTGCTTGATTTTTTCCGCGTTCAGCCGCTCAAGAAACTTTTGGTTCGCCTGGAAAAGGAAGTCGCTTCTCCCGCAGCCGATCCAAAGCAATTGAAGTTTGTCGTTGATGGCTTTCGGCTCGGCGAGCAGTCTGTCGAGGCTTTGGTCTCGCGGCACGGCCGAGCTGTACGCGCCAAGCCAGCCAAACATCTCGAGATTGCCCAGGCCCACCGTCAGTGCCTGGCCGCCGCCCATCGACAGGCCCGCCATCGCCCGGTCCTTCTGCTCTGTGCTCACTCGATAGCACTTCTGGACATAAGGGATGACGTCCTCGATGAGGTCCTTCTCGAACGCTGCGTAGTTGCCCAGGCTTCGCATATCGGGAGGCGCCGACGGTGTGTGGCCGTAGGGCATGACAATGACCAGCGGCTTGGCCTTCCCTGCCGCAAGCAGATTATCCACGATCAGGTTGGCCCGCCCGACCACGGTCCACGTATCCTCCGTGTCCCCCATGCCGTGAAGCAGATAGAGCACGGGGTATTTCGCCTGGGGGCTTTCTTCATAACCCGGCGGCGTATAGACGTACAGCCCCCGCGTTACGCCGAGCGATTTCGAGGCGTACTTGTGCACGTGCACCGTGCCGTGAGGGACCCGTTGCTCTTCAAAAAACATCGGCGGATCGCCCGGCACGAGGACGAGGGTCTTGGCTGTCCCGCCCCAGAACTTGAGCCATGAGTTGGCAGGGTCGGCAGTTTGCAGTCCGTCCACGATGAAATTGTACTCGTAAATCTCAGGCTCCGCGGGACCGGCGGTGACGTGCCAGAGGCCGTTCTCGTCTTTGGTCATGGCCTGAGTCCCCTGTGCGAATTGCACGTTCAGGCCGACGGCTTGAGCATTGGGGGCAAGCAGAAGGAACGTGACCCGGCGGTCCTGCTGGACCTCCGGCGACACGACGGTTGGGCCCCGTTGAGCCTGGAGCCGTAGACTTAAACAAACCAAGAGGGACAAGCACAGTAGTGAGTGGCCGCATCGGCTGAATCTCATTTTTCTCCCCTTCTAACAAACGTAATCAAATTCTCTTAGCGGAGTCTAACCCAGACAAGAACTCATCTACATCCATGAGTTTCTGCTCCCCGGTGGCCATGTCCTTGACGGTGAGTTTCCTGTCTTTGAACTCTTCGCCAATGATGACGCACTTTTTGGCGTTTTGAGCCGACGCTTCTTTCAACTGCTTCGAAAGACCTCCCATCTTATAGCTGAAATTGGCTGAGTATCCCATCGAACGCAGCTTTGCAGTAATCTGGTATGCTTCCTCCTCTGCTTGCTCATCTACATCGCCAGTGCCTATAACGAAATATTCGAGATGTCTCTTCGGCACCTGTTTATCCAGCAGCCCTTTCTCCTTGAGGAGTATTTCCAGCACACAATCCCCCATGCCCATCCCGGTAGCCGAAACTGCAGGGCCCCCGAAATCATGGAGCAGATTGTCGTACCGACCGCCTCCGCAGATGGCTCGAAGGTCGCCGACGGCATCGTGCACCTCGAATACGATGCCCGTGTAGTAGGCCAGTCCCCGAACGATGCCCGGATCATAAACACAAAAGTCACCCACTCCCATTGTTTCCAATATGTAGAGGACTTTCTTTATTTCTTTATACGCCGCGAACGCCTCAGATCCGGCGTCTATCAATTCTCCGAGTTCCGGCAGCGAATCGATTTGTATAAACGCCGATATTTTGGCAAGTGTTTCATTATCCGGCACCTGTTCTGCGAGCAGTTGCTCGAATGTTTCGCTATGCAGCTTGGCTTTTTTATCGAGAACCACATAAAGAGATTCAAGTTTTCCATCGGGGACGCCGTAGCTCTTAAGAACAGCCGCCAATAACTTCCGGCTTGAAATCCTGACTTTGACATCTTTCGGTGTCAGCCCGACGTTTCTGAGATAATCCACAGTAGTAAAAATGATTTCGGCGTCAGCCAGGACATCATCGACGCCGATGATGTCGATGTTCCATTGGAAGAATTCGCGGAGGCGGCCTTTTTGCGGACGCTCGGCGCGGAATAGTCTC
>JBBTCR010000700.1:0-5938 GCA_038043105.1 Bacteroidota bacterium | reverse complement strand
ATCCACAATCTCCAATCCATCCGTCCGGTTCCCGCGGGACGAGGTCTCGTCCCGACGAAATCGAGACGGATAATCTCAGTAGATTCCTTCCCACGGCCATGTCCAACTCCACTCGGGACCTCGGAACCATGTTCCAATAGCTGTCAACACCACGACAGTGATTACAAACCACGTCATGATCCACCAGGAAAGCGGACGCGAACCTAGCCATCCAATGAATCCTTTTTCCCTCTTGATGAAATATGGGAGAACCAAGAATGCAGTGACTAGTAGTGTAGGGATGAACATCGCATAGACCTTAAACGTCAAAAGCACAAATGAGACGATGGCAACAAACGCAACGAGGACAACAAAAGTTTGTCTGGCATGGTTTCTCCACAGCCCCTCACGCCTAAAGTTGATGTTAAAGTACGGAATCACAACCAAGGCTATGACTGCCATTGCAGGAAGGATCACCCCGCCGACGACCAGTGGGAAGTAATGCAGCAACTCCTGCAAGCCCAAGAAGTACCAAGGCGCTTTTGCAGGATTAGGAGTATGCTCGGGGTTTGCAATCCACTCCAGCGGTGCATCGACAAATAGTGAAATGAGTGCGAGAACGATAACCATGACTTCAAAGGCAATGATCTCTTTTACGACCAGATTCGGGAAGGTCATGAGCATCTCTTCGTCTTCTTTCTTGACTCTCGCAGCAGTCCTTGTCTTGATGAATGCAATTCGCTTTGGTGTCTTCGCTGCGTCTGCTGATTCTTCGATTTTCAAATCCTTCTGAGAGCTCATTTCGATTTTCTTTGGCCCAAAAACGGTTTGTTAAATTTCGCAATCGACAATTGGCAATCGGAAATCTTTCTACACTCCACCATCCTTTCTCACTCTCCAGAAATGAATCCCCATCAATATCATCGCCGCAACAGGAATAATGAAACAGTGCAGGACGTAAAACCTGACAAGGGCATTTTCACCAACGATATTTCCTCCCAGCAAGAGGAACGAAATCTTCTCTCCCAGTCCGAAAGGTATTGCTCGCACCATGTTTGTCCCCACAGAAATTCCCCAGAATGACAATTGGTCCCACGGCAGGAGATAGCCAGTATAGCTGAGGAGGATGGTAACGAGGAGAAGAATAACTCCGATGACCCAATTAAATTGCTTCGGCGGTCGATAGGAGCCCCGATAAAACACCCTCAGCATGTGGAGAAATACGACCGCTACCATCGCGTGAGCTGCCCACCGGTGCATATTGCGCAAGAACTGTCCGGACGAGACAACGAATTGCAGATCCTTCATGTCAGTATATGCCTGCGGTACCGACACGCGGTAGTAAAGCATGAGCAATGCACCAGTGACAGTGAGAACGATGAACAAACCAACCGAAAGCCCACCGAGTCCCCAAGTGTAGGTGAACTTGACGGAACGCTTGCGGACTTTGGTGGGATGAACATGAAGAAAGAAATTGTAGAAGATTGTCTCTGCACGCGTGCGGTTGGATTCAGGAAGTCCGTGGCGAAACATTGAGCGCCAGAGTTCCGATCGAAATAGCTTATCGAGAAGGTTCTTCATTGCGAATCCCCGAATGTTTTGCTAGCTCCTTGATGAGTGCGGGTTTGCGCTCGCTATCCTCACCGCGATGCCTTTAATCACCTCAACAGCAATGGAACGTATCGGTCGAGCCCGCAGTCAGCGCGTCCCCAAACCGTGCAAGGTCCTTCGGGCGACAGATGCTTGCATTGCGCACAGAGGGTCAGCCTCAACGCTTGGATATACGGATCTAGGCTGTCGCTTATGATCGAAAGAATGGTATCGACAATCTTCCGAAAGTGGAGAACCAGCCCGCCTTCGTCATCGCCCCTCAGTAGCCAGTTCCTCTGGCCGACGCTTTCGGTACATTTGTCACACATTTCGCGCTTGGCCGCGTGCCACTATCCGTGTGAGCAGGTTCCACGGTTTCTCCCCTCCTACTACACTTTTAGGATCGCTTCTTCTCCTACCATCAGTCCCTTATCCACAACTATTTGCCCCTGCTCGTTTAATGTCATGGAAAAACGCGGCAATGGATGCGGAGCTGGGCCCTCAAGGACTTTTCCATCCTTGTCAAACTTGCTGCCGTGGCATGGACAAACGATGATGTCATCTTCGGATTTCCAATTTGCGATGCAGCCCAGATGAGTGCAGACAGCGGAGAGAGTGTAGAAATACCCTTCCCTCGCTCGGATGATAAATACCTTTTGTTCTTTACTAAGCGTGACAGAACCTGGAGGGAAGTCCTCGGGCAATCCGACATTGAATTTCGTAGCAGGCTCCCGCAGAACGTTTGGCGAGAGGAATTGTCCTGTCAACACTATACTCCCTGTGGCTGCAACCCCTATCGCCCCTGCACCGACAATTTCAAGAAAGTAGCGACGCGAAAGGAGGTATCTCATTGCTTCGTCCTTCTTCTTTTCCACTTCTATCTTCATTCCTCGTTTCTGTGTTGATCATTCCACCGAAATTGTTTCCGAAACAAAATACCCTTGCATGGTAATACACCCAACTGGACAGCGCATCGCACATAAGCCGCATCGAATGCACCTCTCTTCATCTTTGATCATCAACGAACCGACCGTAGTGTCAGTTTCGCCTTTGATGACAACGTCGTACTCTTCCTCTAGTTCTCGTGCAAGTGATTCATTGGCATCAGCACGATCGAGCACAACGAGCTCGATGCAATTTTCAGGACAGATATCCACGCAGCCCCCACAGAGAATGCATTCGGTACCCGTGTCTTCACCCTGGGTCTCGAAAATCGTGTTGACCCAGCAATGGAGGCACCGTGATGCTTCTTCTCGTGCTTGCTCGTCTGTATAACCAAGCTCCGCCTGTGCAACTCCAATGCGTCGATTAATTGGGAGAGATGGCACCGGAACGCGCTGAGTTTTTTCATAACCCCACAGTTTTTTATAATCCGCCGTCTTGTGGACTATGATTTCAACATCTCTCTCGTGGAAAGAAAGCTCTACGACTCGTCCGCTTTCTTCCGTTAAGTACCGATGGATCGATTGGGCCGCCTTCTTTCCATTCGCAATGGCATCGATAGCGTTGCGAGGGCCGAAACAGACATCACCACCTGAGAAGATGCCTGGTGCCGTAGTAGAGAGAGTTTTGGGATCAACTTTGATCGTGTTGCGAGGGGTTACCTCGATTCCATCTCCCGGCCGAATCCACGATAAATCAGATGTTTGACCGATAGCCATGATCACGGTGTCTGCTTCCATGATTTGTTCCGTTCCAGCCGAAAACTTCGGATTAAATCGCCCTTGTTCATCAAAGACCGAAATACAATCGATGGTTTCGAATCCGACAACTTTTCCATCTCTACCCAAGATTTTGCTGGGTCCTTTTCGAGGATGAATTTCAATGCGCTCCTCGAGAGCTTCATCGATTTCATCTTTGCTTGCGGGCATTTCGTGCCAGTCCTCAAGACAAACCAAATGCACTTCCTTGGCCCCAAAGCGGACGGCAGAACGGGCCACGTCCAATGCTTCAGCAACTTCCGTTACGTGCCCAACCTCCACTTTTTCCTGCCTCGCGGCCGTGCGCGCAACATCAATGGCTACGTTCCCACCTCCGATCACGATGACCTTGTTCCCTAATTCTACCCGATAGCCAAGGTTAACGTTGAGAAGAAAATCGACAGCACGGAATACACCGTCTAATTCTACCCCTTCGATCCGTAGGTCGCGACTCTTATGTGCACCAATACCGATGAAAACGGCCTGATAACCCTGTCTCTTTAAGTCGTGGATCTCGAAATCACGTCCTATTGCGGAATTGAGTTTCAGCTCAACTCCAAGACTCAGGATTGCGTTGATCTCAAGGCGGATGAGCTCCCGTGGTAGTCGATATTCAGGAATACCGAGTCTTAACATTCCACCTGCAACCGACTGCGCTTCAAAAACAGTGACTTCGTATCCCAGCAAAGCAAGGTCGTGAGCGCACGAAAGACCGGCAGGCCCCGCACCGATGACTGCAACTTTGATTCCATTTTTCTTGACTGTCCTGCCAAAAACCTCTTTCAGCTTTTCCAGATCAAGCATACTCTCCACGCCGTAGCGTTCGCAGACAAATCGCTTTAACGCGCGGATAGCAATAGGCTGATCAAGCTTGCCTCGCCTGCATGCCGGCTCACAAGGCGCCGCGCAAATACGTCCACAGATAGATGCAAATGGATTTGGCCGACGGGCAACATGATACGCTTCCTTGTACCGTCCATCCTCGATCAGCGCGACATAGCGGCCCGCCTCGGTATGGACAGGACAGGCCGCCATGCAGGGAAAGTTCGAGTCAAGCCATTCAAAGTTGACAAATCTGAGTTGATCAGACATCGTCAAGGGTTATTTCGAGCTCTCGTTGTTTGGCCAGAGACATAGAGCCGCAAGAAGGATGGCAGACCGTGCAGCTTACGTAGTTCTCAAAGTGTTTCTTGGGCCTGAGCGCTACTGGCTGTCTCACTTCGTTGCTGCCGGAAAAAGCAACAACAGCAACAATGGCACCCGACCAAAGCGAGCAAGAGAACTACGCCGCTCATTTGCCTGATGATATTCATGACTCATTCGTAATGCTCGTCCCCCCTACTATAGGGCAGACTTCCACGGGATTTCTATTGCAAGGAGCATCAGTGTAGCTCCAGCGAGTGCCAGGTTTTTTGTAAAGTTCACCATTTCAATCATCTTTGTCTGCGGATCTGAGACTTTCCAGAAATCATGCATGATGAAAGAGACGGGAATAAGGAATGCCACTAAAAGAATCACGCCGATTGCTGGATAAGCGCCGAGTAAAATGCTGAACCCTCCGAGCAGAAGCATTAACCCGGTCACGGCAACTGCTACCGAAGGAACTGGTACGCCTTTGACCTTGGCATACTCAGTCATCATGCTCAATCTTATGAAGTGATTCAGACCATTGAAGATAGAATATCCGCCCAAGAGGATTCGCCCAATAAGAAATACGATCTCCATTGGAATTTCTCCTTTCCCCGCGATCATCGATGAAAGCGGAATAACAAGATCATCTCTTAATCTCGAAATCCACAACAATATCTCCCGACTCCATAACTGTGACTTCCTGGGATTCGCCTTTGAGCTTTTCGTGCCAGATTTTCAACGTATACTTTCCAGCTGGCACGTTCTTGATCGTGTAACTCCCATCCTTCGCACTGACGGCATAGTAGGGGTTCTCAAGAACAACAACAAAGGCTTCCATCTCCGGATGGACATTGCACAACATCACCGGAACACATCCGGGCTCCTTGAAAGTAAACGACCGCACCTGTCCTTTGGGCCAAGTGCCGAGGTTGAATTTCTCAGCGCACTTATCAGGGGTAAAAACGTTGTGCAGCACATCGTCGCTGTTCAGATAGCCCACTGTCGTCCCGACAAGAACTGGCAGAACATGCGGAATGAAAACCAGATTTTTCTGATCCATCGTTGCATGTTCTTTCGGCGGCTGGAAGGTCTTGCCGGGAATCTTATCAATGAAAATCACTGCGTCGCCGTTGTGCTTTGCGCCCCTTGCCTTGACTTTGCCTTTGATGTCGCCGGCAGCGAGGGTTCCCGTATGACAGAGAAAAAGAACTCCTACGCCAATGACTAGTACGTGCTTTTTCATCTCTTGTCTCTCCTCAAATCTGTGCATGTTGTTGTCAAGTCTTCTGTTTGTTTGATGATCCTCAAATCCCAAACTCAATTTGAAGCGTAAACGTATTCTTATTCTTGTTGGCGTCATCCAGCGGAATCTTGAATTCACAAATGAACTTCACGTTTGCTCTTGCCATGACCGTAATAGCGGGAATAACCGAATTGATAGGCTTCACGACATCACTGTCAGTATATCGATCCTCCCATTCATCCCGAACAATGCCGATCAGCCATGGATACAAGACATACTGACCCTGGGCGTAGTA
>JBBTCR010000699.1:0-3974 GCA_038043105.1 Bacteroidota bacterium | reverse complement strand
TTTGGCGATCCGCCACCGAAAATCAGCACACCACTCCGTCCCCCCGCTTGCTTTGCGGCAAGGACGATTGCCGCAGTTTCATTCACATCCGCAAGCACATCAAACCTGCAGCGGTTCCCGTACAGGGCGGTCTCGGCGACGTTCATCCCAATGGAGCTGTCGCCCGGAGAGGGTGTATACACCGGCACACTACATTTGTATGCAGTTCCCAAAAAACTGCTGAAGGGAAGCTTCAACACACGCTCCCGTTCATGAATGTACTTGCCGAGCTTGTAGTGGAACTCCGCCGTGCTCATCTCCATCTGAAATTCGGGAGCTCGAAGCACTGTCCGGAAAAACTCATCCGTTGCGAGGAGAACGTCGTACTCAAAAAGGATGTCATAGATGCGGATGACAGCTTCCTTTCGCAAGATCCTGTCATCGAGAAACGGAGACCCTCGGTGAAGTGAGTGACCGATCGCGAAGTGCGTGTCATGATAGAGATTGGCACCCGTGGTCACGATCCAGTCGACAAATCCGGCCTTCATCAAGGGAACAATGCATGAACCGCCCAACCCGGCTGGCGTCAGTGCACCGGTCAAGCTCATACCGATCGTGACATCCGGCTCAAGCATTTTCTGCGTGAACAGATGGCACGCTTCGGCGAGGCGACCGGCGTTGAACGCCTGGAAGTGCTTGTCGACAAGGTTTACGACATCAATCTTCTTCTGAATGGGGCGAGGATCAATTTTCTTCCCGCGCAGGAACCTACTCTTTTGGGACATTCAGCTCGTTACCTCTACGAAGAAGCGATGAGTGACAAAAATTACGGTCGAAATATAGCGATTTTGAGTTCGAAATCAAGAAAAAACTCAGTCGCCGCGGTTTCATCCGAAGAGCACACTTCCGCCGTTCACGTTGAGGACGGCACCAACGATGTAATTCGATAAGTCGGACGCGAGAAACAACACCGGTCCCGCAATCTCCTCAGGTGTCCCAACCCGACCCCGCGGGATGACTTTCTTGATGTCCCTGAGTTGTTTTCTGTCGCGGAGAACACTCGCGGTCATGTCCGTGTGGACCCAGCCGGGCGAGACACAGTTCACAATGATGTTCTCTGGAGCAAGTTCAGCCCCAAGGGCCTTCGTCAATGCAATCGCTCCACCCTTTGATGCCGCGTAGTGCGAGTAGAATGGCTCACCGCGTTGCCCCGCCGTGCTTGCGATGTTGACGATTTTCCCACCCTTCTGTTTGCGCATAACCGGGACGACTTCGTTGCAGAAAAGAAATGTTCCCTTGAGATTGATATCCAACGTTTCGTCCCACTGAGCTTCCGTCATCTTTCCCATCCGGCCTCGCTTCCAGACTCCCGCGTTGTTGATCAGGATATCGATCCTCCCGAAGTGTCCAAGAACGGTTTTGACTGTTCTCCGCACGTCGTCCGATTTGGAGACATCTGCCTGAATGATCAGGCACTCGCTGCCGCACCGCGCAACCCTGTGGGCAGTCCGTTGCGCGCCTGCTTTGTCCGCGTTATAGGTGAAAGCGACTGTCGCGCCAGCCTCTGCCATCATCGTTGCGACGGCAGCTCCGATGCCCCGAGACCCGCCGGTGATGAGCACAACTTTGCCGAGTAGCGTTATCATAGATCTCCCGAAGAGTTGCAGTTCCTGTTTCTAGTATGCGTATGAGTCGGCTTTATATCAATACCTGCGCCAATAGTAAAATGGGAATTAAAAGGTAGGCGGGATCTCAGGAATCGTTCTCAGAATGGGTAGTTTTGCGCCATTTTTCCAACTTCATCATTGACATTGTTTTATAATACGACTAATTTAGTCCGATATTAGATTGGATTCGAAAAAGGCACAAACGGGAATCGCTCTTAGTTAATGAAAACGGCGGGAATTCCACTTCATCTGGCAGCCAAAGGCAGTTCGCTTGTGATTATTGACATTCCGGATGGGAAAAGCAAGGCACAGTTAATCCGCCTGGGAATCTTGAAAGGCGAGCTTGTGCTATGCCTTGAGAAGCTTCCTGGTGGCACTATCGTCATTCAGAAGAACCGCCAGGAAATCGCCATCGGCGTGTCGCTGGCGAAGACGATTCTCGTTGCACATGCAAGTCCGGATCCATCTCGAAGCCACAGGCCAAAGAAATGAACAATCGCTCCGCGCGAGGAGCCCAGAAAGTACCTCCTCACGACCACATCGAACGACACAAGCACATCGGCGTCGACATTGCGTTACAGGACGTTGCAACAGTAAAGGTCGCTCTGGTGGGCAATCCCAACGTCGGGAAGTCTCTCTTCTTCAACTATCTCTCAGGGATGTACGTCGATGTGTCAAACTACCCCGGGACAACTGTGGAGATAACGAAAGGGCACTTCAAGTCATACGAGATTTTTGACACACCCGGTGTGTACGGGATCTCTTCATTCAGCGACGAAGAGGTTGTTACGCGAGACATTGTGCTCGAAGCCGATATTGTTCTTAACATCGTAGATGCTGTTCACCTCGAGCGCGATCTCTTCCTGACGCAGCAGCTCATCGACATGGGGAAGAAAGTCTCAGTGATGCTGAATTTTATGGACGAAGTTCAACCGCATGGTTTGCAGATCGACACCCGGTTGCTTTCCAGCCATCTTGGCGTTCCGATATTTCTGACGACCGCGACCACCCGGGCCGGCTTCGACCGGATCGAGACGGCCATTGAGCAAGCCCGCAGAGGCGAACAAGACCCCGCACTTCACCACAGACTTCACACCATGCTCAGCATCGCGGGCTCGGAGGCGGAAGCGCTATTGATTCTGGAGGGAGACGAAGCGATCGCGGGCCGTCACGGCGTTCCACCGGGACACGAGCGCGACACGATCTACATCGAACGACGCAACCGCATCAACATCATGATCGACGCTGTGCTGTCGGAGAAAAGCGTCCGAACACGAGTCGCGACGCTCTTCGGACGCTGGGCAGTCAGTACATGGACTGGCATACCGATGCTCCTCGTTGCGTTGTACCTGATCTATCTCTTCGTCGGAGAACTTGTCGCCCAAGACCTTGTGAACTTTACGGAAACAACACTCGGCCGCGAACTCTGGGAACCGTGGATGCGCGGCATTGCCGCTCAATACGTTTCGCCCACGTCGTGGGTCGGCACCATCCTAGTCGGTGAGTTTGGCGTTCTGACGATGACGGTGACATACCTCTTGTTTCTGCTTTTGCCTCTTGTCATCGCATTTTACCTCTCCCTTGCGATCATGGAGGATAGCGGCTACTTGCCGCGTCTTGCGACTTTCGTTGATCGGAGCCTGAATGCGATCGGACTCAATGGCAGGGCAGTCATTCCATTGATCCTTGGCTTCGGATGCGTGACCATGGCAACGATCACCACGCGCCTGCTCGGGAACGAGCGAGAGAAGACCATTTCGGCGGCCATTCTGCAATTTGCGATTCCGTGTTCAGCACAACTTGCCGTTGTTGCTGCGCTCTTGGCGGGCGCCGGGTTCACATCGATTCTGATTTATTCGATCACGATATTCACGATTTTCGTTGCCGTCGGGACGATTCTCCACCGGACGCTTCCGGGGACAACCACACCCCTCTTGATTGATCTCCCACCGATGCGGCTTCCCCGGTTCGATAATGTTGCGCGCAAGACAGCCTATCGCACGTACTTCTTCATGCGCGAGGCGACACCTTGGTTTTTCGCGGGAGCCCTGGGGGTGGGTGTTCTTCAGGTCACGGGTCTTCTTGACGTCTGGCAGGACATTCTTGCTCCATTCACGACGGGTTGGCTGCAACTGCCGCGCGAAGCAGCAACGGCGTTCGTTATGGGAATGGTCAGAAGGGATTTCGGCGCCGCCGGACTTTATGATCTTGCACTGAACCCCAATCAGATTGTCGTTGCTCTCGTTACCATCACCCTCTTTACTCCCTGCATTGCGTCGTTGATGGTGATGTTCAAGGAGCGCGGGCTTAAAGAGGCGTCTCTTGTGT
>JBBTCR010000698.1:0-1150 GCA_038043105.1 Bacteroidota bacterium | reverse complement strand
TTGAGCTCCGTCAGGAGCGACATATCATCTGCGCTGTTTGTGATCAATCAACCGACGCGGAAAGAGCTTATGCTTCAATTGTGATTGTCCCCATCAAAAAGATCCAACGACCCCCAAGAGAAGATCGGAGAACCCACGATGGGCATAGCACGAAACGCACTCCTTTGGATATCTGAAAACCGTAAGCTCCGTCAGACGCTGCCGAAGTACAAATTCATTCGTCGCGCCGTGTCTCGATTCATACCGGGTGAGCATCTCGATGATGCGCTCCAGGCAGCCGGGAGGCTGAGCCATCAGTCGATCAATACGGTTTTCACCCACCTCGGTGAGAATGTGACGCAGCGAGAAGAGGCCAAAGCAGTCGCCGATCACTACGTCCACGCACTCGATGAGATCCACAAGCATAACCTTGACGCGTACATCTCTCTCAAACTTACGCAGCTCGGATTGGATCTAAGCGAGGATATTTGTCTGCAGAATCTCAAGCCGATCGTTGAACGGGCCAAGTCGCTCAACAACGTGGTCTGGATCGATATTGAGCAGAGCCCGTACGTGGATCGAACGATTGCCGTCTTCCGGACCATTCGGAACGAATTCTCAAACGTCGGTCTCTGTTTGCAGTCGTATCTCTACCGAACGCAACACGACCTTGAAGACTTGCTGCCGACCTCGCCGGCCATCAGATTGGTAAAAGGCGCGTACAAAGAGCCGCCATCGATCGCGTTCAAAAAGAAAGCTGACGTCGATGCCAACTTTTTCCGTTTAGCAAAGACGCTCTTAGAAAACGTCAAGCACGGTGTAAAAGTCGCAATCGGCACACACGACATGCGTTTGATTCGTGCCGTGCAACAGGAGGCCGAACGGCTGGGGGTGCGAAAAGCCGACTATGAGTTTCAACTGCTTTATGGCATTCAGACAGGTGCGCAACAAAGACTCGCAAGGGATGGGTACCGAACTCGCGTTCTAATCAGCTATGGATCGTTTTGGTTCCCATGGTACGTGCGACGGCTGGCAGAGCGGCCGGCGAATGTCTTCTTTGTCTTGAGGAAGCTCTTCTCGACGTAGTGAAATCATCAGGAATTGCCAGTGAGCCCTTTGTGAATCATGTTCCTTCACGATATCTTATGCACCGACTGCGGTCCAGCAGTCA
>JBBTCR010000697.1:0-4060 GCA_038043105.1 Bacteroidota bacterium | reverse complement strand
CAGCTGCGAGATTCGCATACCTCAGTCCGCAACGCTATTGTTCGAGGTGCCCTGATGATAACTCGAGCGGAACTCACACAACGTCGACAGCAGCCAACTGACAAAATGTTCTTTTCGAATCTCGAAACCGTTCTGATCTCTTCGCCGCTGATGGTTGTGGGTTGGAGTATTTCTGAGCCGTACATAATTGACGTGATCAACGGAACGATTTCAGAAGTTCTACAACTAAGGACCCCCGAAGAGCTCACTATTGTTGATATTGAGTTCAATGGCGAAGGACACACAAAAGCGCGTGAATGCTATCAGCTGGATCAACGGCAAGTATTTATGGCGTTAGGAACACGCGATAACCGTCTTTCTCTCGATGATTTCTTTCTGTGGATTCAAGCCAGATATGCGTTCGAGCAGTTACTCAAGCATGCCCCTCAGGAATTGCAGAAATTTGTGGCAGCCAAATCCCTCGAATTTGCATCTCCTTTGATAGATCACCCCTTAATTGATTGGTTTGATGACTTTCTGCCTTCGTGGACTCGAACGTGCTGGCGCGCAGCTCTGGTCTCCTGTGCTGGCTATCAGCCGCATGAGATAAGGCTGGAACTCGCAGACTTGCACATTCCTTGGGATATTCTTGGTGTCCATCGCCCGGACTTGGCGGCCGCCACAGTTATCTTAAGCCAACTTTCTTCAAGCGATCGAGCGTGGAATTTCTCATTCTTCCCCGGAGCCTTTTGGCAAGAAGATGCCGGGCATCTCGTTTTGCCCTTACCGGCGTGGGGTGAGGCGAATGAGCTTGCAGCTCTCGGGCCTTTGCTGGACTCTATTTCAAGCAAGATTGGATACGTATCGAAGTTTGATATTCTGCCAGTAGGCGTCAGTGCTCAACCTGTCAGCATAGGTGTTGATCGCCTCTCCTATTTCAAAGATTGGGTCGCATCGAGGATGCGAGTGGCAAAGTTTGCCGATGCCAATGGGATTGGGCACATCATGGAATTGAATCGGATCTAGAACATGCTGGGCGCTCTGACGGCTCTCCACAGCTACATTTGCGAGCTGTACGCGATTCACGGGGGATTGGCGCCTATTCCTGTTGGGCCTAAGGAAACGTGGGATGAGCGTTACCCTCTATGGCAGTGGCAAAGCGTTGATCTGCGCCAAGTAAGTAATCCAGATGAAGCGACTGGGGTGGCGATCCTTGATAAGGAAATCGGGCTCTGTCTCTTTGTCCAGACTTACACAGCAGAAACGGATGTGCGTGCCCAGCTCTCCAAAGCGCTAAGTATTCGATCGGCGCTTGTTCCTAGTAGGCTGACTGCAGAAAGTGAAGCTGATCCAGAAGGAGAGTGGTCGGTAGCGCTGCTGTGGCTTTCTGAGGGCGAAAGCTTCGCTGCGTGGGTGGATCAAGTTGCAGAACTACGTCAAGAGACTGCCTACTTTGAGGAAGTTTCGGTTGATATTGTGGTCAATCGCGAAGGCGATTGGTCTCGTTCATACACGGCCCATGGATTGCCACGGCTCTTGCTACGGACAAGGGCGAGCCTCCGTCTCGGACATCTTGACGAATCATTGAACTGGTTGAGTGCTGACACTCATATAGTTCGCCGACTTCGAGATCTTCCAAACAAGCTGCCACCACGCTTGCAGCCCGTTGCTCAAGCCGTCGTTGCAGAAGTCGAGCTACTACAGAGCAAACTTAGCGACGTCGACGATACAGCGCCGGTGCCGGCGCACCCACTACATGGAATATCAATTCAAGACTTCCGCAATATCGAACAGTTGTCGTTGGAGTTTCGAGCGAGTGACGAGCTTGTCAGCGCAAACATTATTCAAGGGCCAAATGGGACGGGGAAGTCATCGATCTCCGAGGCGCTCACGCTAGCGACGAGTGGAGTTTCGACTCGATACATGGAGTTCCTAAGTGATTCCAATGAATCAACCCAAGGCAAGCCCAGAAAGTATCTGGAACGGTATCTCGCTGCGATAAACCGTTCTAATCCTGCTTCACCTAAACTTGGACTAAATGCGAGACAGCCCGAAGAGATTTCACTCGCAAATGCAGATGATGCCCTGCAAAAATATGCAGACTTGAGTGGCACGTTCTTGTCACAGGCATCGGGCGAGGCTCTTCATAGGGTCCGCGCGGACTCTCTCGGTGCCCAAATTGCCGGGGATTACTCAAGGATTGCCGCGCGCATACTGGAATTCATTGAGGCGCGCTTAAAGAGTGCAGAAGCCGAACGTGCGGCGTTCAATCGTGAACACGGACTAAGATCAAATGTTTCCAAGGATGACACGGCAAGGCCAAAGATTATCTCAAATTTTGTTTCGGGCTCTTTGTCCGCACCACGAGATGTGATTGCGTGGTTAGGCCAAGGTCAATCGGTGCGATCAACGATCCAGCTCGAATTTGGCCAGATTGCTCGCGAGTGGGCGGATTGGGATAAGGCAACATCTACGAGGGAACAGCTATTCGCGTCGGCTCCGACTGCGGGCAAGCTCACAGAACTCATCAAAATGGAGCTGACCAAGTACGCAGCATTGGTGCACCGTACAGCAACGTTTCTGGCGCTTACTAAGCAAGTGGCAGCGCATATCAACGACGTACGAATGGATCTTGGGAACCTAGTCTCGGCGTGGGGTGCATGGCTGAGGCGATCGACCTCTAAGTCGTCACCTGCGGTTGGTTCCGAGATTTCTCGAATTCGAGAGCAGGTACGAGACGCTCAAGAAGTGCTTAGCGCGTTGACAAAAGCCGGATCAGTATTGCGTGAGCAAATTGGGCAACTGAAGACGGTCTATAGTTTTGTAGAGCAGCATTGGGCGAACGAACATCCAGATACGTGCCCTATTTGTGCCACCGATCTTGCTGCTCGAGGCGGAATTGCGACAACGATTGAGACCATTATCGCAAGTAGTGAAATCGAGCTTCTGACAAAACGCGCCGAGTATGTAGCGGCAAAGAAAGACCTCGACCTTCTAGTCGGACAGCTCAGCGAAGTGGACTCCGACTCGCCCCCGATAGTCGGCGAAAGCGCCGTTATGCTGCTCGATGCATTACGGGCGCTAATGGGATCTGACTTCGAAATGACTTGGCTTCAAGACGCGGCGTTGGAGCGCAGTGTCGTTGAAGCAGTAGCCTTTGTCGGAAGGCCCATCCCTCAAATATCCGAAGTTGGAAATGAGGATCAGATCAACCAACTCGCTTTGGCGATTTCAACAAAGATCTGGGAGGCACTTAACCGATTTTCAGCTGTCTCTGAAGCGCCGGACTCTTGGAAGGCTGTCCAGAAGGAAGTCATTTCAGAGCTTACCATTACGATACGCGAGCACTTGCCGAATACCTTGCAGGCATTGTGGCGAGAACTAGCGTTCAACATTATGCCGGCGAGCTGGCAATATCCCGGGGCAGTAGAATTTGAGGTTGATACAAGCAGATCGCAGACAGAGGCGCGGCTGGTCGTGCTTGGACACACTCATTCAGTCCTTGCCGCACACATTCTCAACGAAGCGGAATTACACAATCTAAGCATAGCGTGGTTCTTCACCAGATATCTGACCCATGGTCGCCATTCTTACTCTTTCCTAGTCCTGGACGATCCAGCACAACAGATGGATCAGCCGACATTTCGTGACTTCTGTAGATTCCTTGAGGCCTTTGTACGTATGCACAAGGTGCGTGGTAAGCCGCTAACGCTGGTGCTTTTCCTGCATCAGGATGAGCGAGCATTGGATGCAGCTCGCGCAACTGACGCTACAATTCATTATCTCCGTTGGCACGACGGAGCTACATCTATAGTTCGCAAATGGAAGACACGAGTTGCGCAGATAGCGCCGCGAAAGCCATATCAGCTGTTACGTTCAGCGTAGTTGATATGAATACTCACTAGCCGCCCTTCAAGATCTTACGGCTGCTCGGAGATAGAGAAACTCTATGACGGTTGTCGCCACATCGGCGCCCGCTTGCGCACCGGGTCGAGCAGCGACCAGTCGCCCTGCTCGACGACATGGCCCTTCGGGAACGGCGAGCGCGGTTCCTGGCCCAGCGAGCGCATCACGCGGTCGT
>JBBTCR010000696.1:0-7323 GCA_038043105.1 Bacteroidota bacterium | reverse complement strand
CGAAGGCCTCCTGTTCGGCCAGCGCGACGATTACGGCTTCTGCTCCTCTGCAGCTGCTTGCTTCTTCTTCCAGTAAGAGCGCACCGCAGACTTTTCCTCTTTCGTCAAATCCGCCTTTGGCGGGATCATCAGTTTCTGACCTCGCTTGATCACATCGGGGTTCTTGATCTGATCACGGTTGCCTTGCCAGATCTTCGGCCACAGGAACGCGTTGTCGTAGATCTTCGGCTTCTTGGCGATGTTCCAGAGGCAATCCCGATCCTTCGCCCACGTGCCGACGGTGTAGGTCATCGCAATCTGGGCTGACTCGAGAGACTTCTTGAGAGCATCGAGCCGATTCTGCTGCTCCTTGACCCTGTCGTAGTACTTCGGCAGCACACTCATCTTGTCCTTCTTCACCTCGTCGAGCATCTTCTGGACATCATCAACTTCGCTCTTTCGAGCCCAGAGATCCTGGTTGGAGAGCCGGGAAAGCTCGTTGATCTTCGCATCGATCTGATCCAACTTTGCAGCGTAGGCGCGCTCTTTTTCAGGAGTGGCGCCCACAAGCGCCAGAATGTCGTCGTTGCACTTCTTGAGGGCAGCTGCTTTGTCTGCATCTTCTTTCTTCAGCTTGTCGACCTCAGCCTGCACCGCAGCAAGTTTGTTTCTGAGGTCATTCCGTTTCGCCGTGAACTCGGTCATCTGCTTTTGCCACTCTTCTTTCGTCATTTCCTGGGCGGCCGCGCCGGCGCAGATGAAGAGAACCAAGGCCGCAACAAGAGTTAGTCGATTGAGAACTTTCATTGTCATGTCTCCTTGCGAATGGACCTCAGGTTTACATTCCTCTCAGACGCTCTTGAACGAGCGCCTTGTCTTTTTCGCACTGGCTCAACAGTGCGGTCTTGTCCGCGATCGCCTTCATTAAGGCACCTTTCTCCGATTCCTTCGCGGATATCTCCCGCTCCAAGGATGCAACCTCGGCCTTGAGGTCCTCTAACTGCTTGAGCTCATCTGCACTGGGTCTGGTGCTGCAGCCCGTGGCCAGCGTTGCGACCATCGCGCCTGCAACAACAAGACCAGCAATTGATTTCTTCATGATCTCTTCTCCTTTGTAATCTGTTGCAACTTCAAACGCTTGCGACTTTGGTTCTGGACAATAATACAGCTTTGAGCCAAAAAAGTCAAGGAAAACCGGCAGCTCTCTGCAGAAATCTCATCGACTGCCTCGGATGCGAGTTTTCTCACGTTAAACCACGCTGAGCCAGACTTGTGAACGAAGAGCCGGCCACGATAATATGGTCATAAACAGGAATGCCGAGGATTTTCCCCGCTTCAACAAGTTGTTTGGTGATCGCAATGTCTTCCTGACTCGGCTCCGGATTTCCACTCGGATGATTGTGAACGAAAATGACGCTCGCCGCCTTTTCTTTGACTGCTTCGGAAAAGCATTCTCGCGGATGCACGAGAGAGGAATTCAATGTGCCGCTCGTGATCTTGATTTCACGGACAAGCTGATTCGAGGTGCTGAGGAGAATAGCCCAGAACTCCTCATGCTTCAAATCGCACAGCTTCGGAACGTATCGCTGAGTCACATCTTCCGGCGTTCGAAAGATTGGTCTGGTCTCCCCGTCACCGCCGGGCAGGCGTCGGTATAACTCAAACGCGGCGACGATGGTTGTCGCTCGCGCGCGACCAATGCCGAGATTCTCAAGATCCTTGACGGACATTCGAGCGACATCTCTCAACGTTCGCCGTTCGGCGAGGATCTTCCTGGCCAAATCGACCGCCGTAGCGCCCTTCGACCCCGTTCGGATCAAGATCGCAAGCAGCTCTGCCTCGCTGAGCGAGGCAGGACCGTGCGTCATCAGCTTTTCGCGCGGCCGTTCTCCTACCGGCCACTGCTTGATGGTGGTGTGATAATACGAAGCCTCAAACACCTTACGGTTGTGCGTTTTCTTCGATGCCACGATACCTACTTGACTGGGACAACTTCTCCTTTGTTGACATCAATCTCCCCAACTTTTTTGACGGAGCGGTTCTTGAACTGCAGCAACGTCAGACACGAATTGACACGCGATTCCGAAAAGCAGATTTTTGAGTGAACGCCCTGGAAGCTCCGGACTGTCCCAAGCGCCGAGACGATGTCTTCCCGCCGAGTCGCTCCATTGCGGACGAGTCTGAGGACAAGCCTCATTGCATCGTAACCAAACATCGCGTTGGGCGTCGGATTCCTGGAGAACGCAGCACGGAAGCTCCTGGAGAAATTGCGGTATTGCTGGTCAATTTCCTCCCAGTAGACATCAGTGGTGAACACGATCCCGTTGGCGTACTGCCGATTCTGATCGAGCTCATTGAGGTCGTTCCAATTCCCCGTCCCGAGCAGCTGCGTTTGAAAATTGAAGTAGCGAACCTGCGACGACACGATACCAACCTCACTTGAGCTCGCGATAGGCAAGAAGAGAGCATCAATGTAAGTCACGGGAATGCCAAGGCTGTCATACTTCGCTTTGAGTCGCTGTGTAGGAATCTTCAGCGAGTCAGCAATTTGCAAGCCGTTCTCCCCGAAGAGATACTCAACCGGTGCGCTGCCGCTTGTCGCGACAAGGGAATCCAGAACGCGCTGCGCAACACCCCATTGAGCCATCCTCTTCAGCTCGCCGCTTCGCATTCTTGGTGCAAAGTTCACAACGATAGGCTCGGTTTTCTCCATCGCGCGCTGACGCATCGTGAACAGCTGAGTGCGCAAGTCGGTTTCCCCGGGATTGTACCACTGGACATCAACGACTTCGCCGCCGAGTTTGTTCACTTCATCGAGGAAGGCATCGGTCATCTGCTTGTCGGCAGTGTCTGCGGCTGACAGGACGGCAAAACGACGCGCATTGGCAACGCGATACGCATACTGCGCCATCGCACGTCCACGCACAGAAAAATCCGGATTTGCCTGGAAGACGTACTCGCCTACAGCGGCGATCCCATTGGATGTAGCCGTCGGAGTGATGAGCGGGACACCCCGAGCGTTGGCAAGGTTCGCACACGCAATCGCTTCGTTACTGAACAATGGGCCCACAATCGCCAGCACCTGGTTGTCCATGCTGAGTTCGGAGACTTGTCGCGCCGCTACACCCGCATCGCGTTCAGAGTCCCGTACTTCTAAATTTACCTTCGGCATCGCCTCGGCGTTGTATTCATCCACAGCAAGTCGAATGCCGTTGAGGAGCTCCTCCCCCACGCCGCCCGCGGAGAGGGTATCTGATTTGAACTTCAGCGGAAGGACAACCCCGATCTTCACAACACCGCTCCGTTCGATCCTCTCCAGCATTGCAGCAGCCTGGCTAGCGGAGGCAATCGTCTTCGGCATGCGAGCAACGGGACGAAGAAGCTCTTTTGTTTCATTCACATCGCCCGTATTCAGCACTCTCTCGGCCAAGCGAATCGTGAGCAGCGCCCTCATCTCGCCAATGCCCGTCTCGGCGAGCAGCTGACGCAACTCGTCCATCTGAAGATACGTTGAAGCCACAAGCGTGAGCATTCTCTCGGCCCGGTCTTTGAGCTTCGTCTCCTCTGCAGTCTGCCAAGCCAGAAGGAATTCTCGCGCTGCTGCATCATATCGCTTAAGTTGAAAGGAGATGAGCCCGAGCGTGTAGTGCGCATCGGCGACGTATCTTGACTTTCGAAATCGACCAAGGAAGTCCCGAAGAAGGTCTTCACCCGGCTGATACTCCCCAAGCTCATAGTGCGCTTTCGCGCTCATCACATAGGCCGCGGTAATACGGTGACTCTCTGGAAATCGATCAATAATCCTTGAGAAGCGATGCACTGCCTCTTCATACTTGCCGGTGTTGAAGAGGCTCAGAGCCTCATTGAATGTGCGCTCGACTTCCGGACGATAGACAACACTATCTTCCTGCACACTCTGGGCAGAGGCGGAGAAGGAAGACAACTGAAGAAAGAGGAGGACAACCGCAGATGCGAGAAAACGACAGCGAGGCGGCATTTCAGAATCAGGCATTGAGATTTTGCGTCAACTTGAGTTCTCGCGTGCCCTGAAGCGCTTTGGAGTGGCCGGGCTCCAGCTGCAGCGCGCGTTCGAAACATTCGCGAGCGCGCTGATAATCGCCGCGCTTGAGAAAGAGGTATCCAAAATCCACAACGGCATCCGTCAGGAGCGGATTGAGTTCCAGAGCCTTGTGAAGGTAGCGCTCAGCTTCGTCAAAACGCTGAAGCGAGAGCAAGACCTCACCGCACATCTGCCACGCCCGCGGCTCGTTGGGATCCATATCAATCGCAGCCACGAACTCTTCGTGTGCCTGGCGCCAGTCGTAGACTTTCGCCCAGGCCGTTCCGAGCAAGTAATGCCCGATCCAGCTGTAAGGCTCGAGAGCGATCGCATGTTTGAGGCACTGGATTGCCTCGGTGTACGCCGCTCGCCTCAGCAGCAATTCTCCGAGCGATTCATTGATTTTCGGGAATCGAGGATCAATCTTCCGCGTGGCGCGGAAATGGATTTCCGCCAATTTTGGATTACCCCTCGAGTAGTATGCCAGGCCGGTGTTGAAATTCAGGTGCGCACGCAAATCGTTGCTCATGACGTTCTGATGACCAAGGACCTTCTTGTAGTACGAAAGCGCCTTTGTGTGCTGCCCAAGCTTGAGGTAGAGATTACCGACAAGGAAAAGAATCTCCTGTGGCTCATCGCTGGTCTCAACCGCCTTCAGCAGGGTCTTCTCGGCCGCAGCGTATTGTTTCAGCTCAAACTGGACGTATGCGAGCTCAACCCAAGCGGTGTCGAGATATGGTGCTGCTGCGGTGATCTTGTGGTACCACTGCAGCGCGTGCAGGAGTTTTCGATCATCCACAAAGGCGCGGGCTTGCTCAAGCCACTGCGACAATGTCGGTTCGTCAACCATACAGGCAAAAGATAGAGATTGACCTGCAGAATTGCAATCAAAAATCCCGTGCAAGTGAACGCAGACCCACAACAACTGCAAACCCGGTGAGAGCAGCGGAGAGAACACCCACGAGAGTGCCAGGGACAACAATGGCGGTCATCTCAAATGGGAAAAAGAGAAACAGCGACTGAAAGTACTGTGTAAGAGGAACGATGACGACGGTGACAAGAACAATCAGATATACGAGCGAAACGAGGAACGTGAGCGTCGCGCCTTGCGAAGAAGCAACGCGAATCGGATTCTTTTCTTGATAGTTGGCAAAATATCCGCCAAGCCCGAGGTTGAGCGCAACCATCGTCAGCGAGACCCAGAAGGCACTGAAGACGCCAAAATACATGAGGAGCGGGCGCCGCTCTGTGATTCGAACGAAGGGCACGTTCGAGAAGACAGCAACGAGAAAAGCAAGAAACACGACGAGGAGGAATCCGATCAAGAACTTGGTGAAATACACTTTCCTTACGTCGAGGGGCGCGCTCAACTGCGTCCAGAATGCCCGGCCTTCCAGACTGATGGAGGGGAATACAAAACGCAGCGCAAGCGAACATGTGAGGAATCCACCGAAGGCATAGAGGATGAGATAGGTGATCGTTTGGACCTCGGTCGCACGCAAGGTGAGATTGAGACTTCTTACACTCAGCGCGAAGACGGCGACGAGAACAGCCATCAGCGCGAGGTGGATCCACTGGCTCGCCTCGCGGAAGAATTGGAAGTACTCTTTCTTCAGGAGCGACTCCGTTTGCGGCGAGAGGAGCGACTCCTGGCGAAAATCAAAAAACTTGATCCGTTTTCCGGACTCGACGGTGTTTGCTTTCGCCTGGAATTCAAACGTTGCAAGCCAGCTCCGATAGTAGAACCGGTTGGCGACAAACAGCACGATGAGAAATACCGCGAGCGTGACGGCAACAAGTTGCGCCGCCGTGAGCAGGGCGAGATGAGTCTCCCCTCGAGCCATGAAGAAAAGAAAGTCCGCAACCCAGTTATTCGGCAAATAGGAAAGGAAGCCGGGGTCGAGTCCCTTCAAATAGGCATCAACGTTTGGATAGTAGCGATTGACTTCTTGAACGAGTTTGATGGGATTAGAGAATTTGAAGAAGAGAACAACGACCCCAAGATACACCAGAGCGAGCCCTGCAACAACCTTTCGAAATCCCCAGCGACTCGCAACCTTCATCAGCGACATCAGAATCAGCACTGCGAGAGAAGCTGAAAGAAACATGAAGGGGACGAGCACGAACACCATCACACCGAGAAACGTGTACCATGGATACCCAAAGTAGGTACCGTACCCCAGCAATACCATGAAAGCAACGAGGAACAGCGTCGTCGAGCTGTACAGAAAGTTATCCAGAAACTTCAGCACGAAGATCTGTGAGTAGGAGACCGGTTTAGTGAACAGATACCCGACTTCAGAGGATTTGTACAATGTGGCGTAGGAAACGATGATGTTGCCCATGTTCACAGCCACGAAGAAGACGAACAGCATCATCGAGATAAAGCGATGATACAGAAACAGCCCGATCCGGGTCTGGTCAAGAACAAACTCGGTAATACCCAAGGAAAAGAAGTAGGCAACGACGGAGAATCCGCCGAACACGGCCAGCGAACCGAGACCGCGGACGGCCGAGACGAACTGAAGCTCGAACGTGGCCTTGATGAACGCGATGAATTTATATTTCAGAATATGAAAGAAGGTGCCCATCAGACGACGTTGCTCTAGCCAGGTTGAAGTAGAAGGGTTTGGTAGACCTCATTTCGTAAGTTCAAGGAACACGGATTCGAACTTGCCGTCGTACTTCTGTTTGTATGCCTGCAGTTGTTCCTGTGTTCCAATGAAGACGAGCCTGCCGTCCTTAATGAAGCCAATCCGATCGCACAGCTCTTCAGCGGTGGGGAGACTGTGAGTGGACATAAAGATGCTTACCCCCTCACGAATTTTTTGCCTCAGCGTCTCACGAACGATTTTTGAGCTCCGCGGATCCAGCCCCACCATCGGCTCATCAATAATCAGCACCTTCGGTTCGTGCACGAGGGACGCTGCGATCGTCACACGCTGGCGCATCCCCTGAGAGTAATCCTCCGTTCGCTTGTCAACCCAGTCGCCGATCTCGAAGTGCTCGATCAACTCCTGAATCTTTTGGGTAACCGCTTTCTTTTCCATCTTGTACAGCCCGCCGATGAAGTACAAAAACTCCCTGCCCGTCAGTTTATCGTACAAGAACGGCAGATCCGGAACGTAGGAAGTAGACATCTTCGCCTCGAGCGGATTCTTGACGACGTCGTATCCGTTGATGATGATTTGCCCGCTGGTCGGAGCGAACAATCCAGCCATCATCTTGATCGTCGTCGTTTTTCCCGCGCCGTTCGGCCCGAGAAAACCGAAGAACTCTCCCTG
>JBBTCR010000695.1:0-1154 GCA_038043105.1 Bacteroidota bacterium | reverse complement strand
CCCGCCCGTCGTAAATGTCGTATCCGACCTGCTTGTTGCGAAACCGCTCTTCAACATCACCGAAGATCTGAAACGCCTCTCCCCAATAGCCCATGCTCACGTAGCAACGCCCGTACATTCGATGAAACAGCGGGTTGCGGGGGAATCTCTTGTTGAGCTCTCGGGCGATCTCGAGGGCTCGGATGTAATTCTTCTCGTATTGAAAATACGCCTGAAGCAAGAAATATATTGCCTCGACTTTCGCGTACCTCGCTTTTTGTGAAGCCAGCTCGAGTTGTTCCAGTCCTTTCTTTCTGTCGCCGCGAGGAAGAAAAATCATAAACGGCTTCATAATGGGATACAGGTTGGGAATGACATCTGCGTAGTAGTTGTAGATGCCGATGCCCAGCAAGACATCGTAATTGTTCGGCTCAACTTCATTTGCTTTCCGGACGGCTGGCAGGGCGATCAACCCGTCATTCGCGGCGCTAAGCCAGGACGCACGGTTTGCCTTCAATCTCCCCCGAAACCCGACAGCCCCACCTTTGAAAAAAAGTGCGGTCACGTCCTTCTCATTCTCATCCAGACGTTTCTCGCACATATCGACGACCGTCTGGAGCATGTCATAGTATAACTTGTCCTGCGACTCATCATCGAAATTACTCAGAATGCGCCACCATTGCGTCATCGCCTGGAAGAAGTAGCCAGCCGGATGGTCGGGCTTCAACCGAACGACCTCTGCGAATTCCTTGTCCGCTTTATCGAACTCGATATTGTAAATGTATTCGATGCCTCGTTGAACGCGCGCATCGACAGCGGGATCATCAATCCACTGGCTCTTGGCGACGGAACAAGAAACCAAAAGGTAGAATAGGGCGAGCTTCCAGGGAGAGCCGGGCGTGCGGGCAGGGATAGCCGGTGGATCGGCACGGAGAGACAAATTACACTATCCTCTCAGCGACGTAGGCGCGGATGCCTGCGATGTCAATCCGCTCTTGTTTCATCGTGTCCCGATCACGAATCGTCACAGTCTGATCCTGAAGCGTCTGGGAGTCAACGGTGACACAGTATGGCGTGCCGGCCTCATCCTGTCGCCGATACCGTCGCCCAACGGCGCCGCTGTCGTCGTAGAAGACGCGGAAGTACGGACGGAGGTCGGTTTCAATCTTTCTGGC
>JBBTCR010000694.1:2701-10497 GCA_038043105.1 Bacteroidota bacterium | reverse complement strand
CTGCGTGGAGGGGCCGTTTCTGGTTTCTTTGTGGTTGCGATGAGCTTGCTGGGAGTTGGCGGACTTTTCGCCATCGTTAATAGTTTTGATGTGGTGAAAGACGTCTCAAAGATCCCACTTCTCATTGTCGGTTATGGTTTCGGTGCAAGCTTTGTCGCGTTATTCGCGCAACTCGGCGGCGGCATCTACACCAAAGCCGCTGATGTCGGGGCAGATTTGGTCGGCAAGGTCGAAGCCGGAATTCCGGAGGATGATCCTCGCAATCCTGCGGTCATAGCGGATCTTGTTGGTGACAATGTTGGTGACTGCGCAGGGCGTGGTGCTGATCTGTTTGAATCGACTGCGGCGGAGAACATCGGTGCAATGATCCTCGCGGCTGGTCTCTACATCTCGAATGCAGCTGTGTTCGAGTCGCAGGGACTTACAATCTTCGGCGTCTTGCTCTTTCCCCTCGTGGCCCGTGCATTTGGAATTCTTGCTTCGATGGTCGGCATTATGGTCGTGAAGACGGACGAGAAGGAAGACCCGATGCGCGCGCTGAATCGAGGATACTATGTCACGGCAATCCTTGCAATGATCGGGTTCTTTGTTGCATCGCGGTGGCTGCTGGGAGTTGAGCACTACCTCAACTTTTTCATCTGCGGTGTCGTCGGTGTGCTTACGTCTGTCGCATTTGTTTACATCACCCAATACTACACTGATTATAAATATCGTCCTGCACGGTCAATCGCAGAAGCTTCACAGACTGGTCCCGCCACGACCATTATTACGGGACTTGCCGTCGGTATGGAGTCAACAGGAATGCCGGTCCTTGCGATTGGTGCAGCGATCGTCGGAACATACCTTCTGGGTGAGTCTTCTGGATTGACGCACGGTGGATTATTCGGTACCGCCGTCGGCACAATGGGAATGCTGGCCACTGCAGCCTATATTCTCGCGATGGACACATTCGGTCCCATTACCGACAACGCTGGTGGGATCATTGAAATGAGCCAGCAGCCGGAAGAAATCCGGAAGAGGACAGATCGGCTCGATGCCGTCGGCAATACAACGAAGGCCCTTACCAAGGGTTACGCGGTTGGATCTGCCGGGCTTGCTGCGTTCCTGCTGTTCAGTGCATATTTTGATGAGGTTCGCAACTACGGCTTCGACTTGAAGTTCATCGATCTCTCAAAGCCAGCGGTCTTTGCCGGATCGATGTTTGGAGCCATGCTCGTAATGATTTTCTCCTCACTGGCTATTAAGGCCGTTGGGCGGGCTGCCTACGCGGTGATCAACAACGTGCGTGAACAGTTCAAGAACAACCCCGGCATCATGAAGGGGACATCCAAGCCCGACTATGGACAGTGTGTTGATATCGTTACACGAGCCGCGCTCAAAGAAATGATCGTGCCGGGGTTGCTTGTTGTCTTCATGACAATTGCGGTTGGAGTGGGATTTCGTTGGCTCTATGTGCTTTCCGGCAGTCCAGCAAACGGCGCCTCAGGAGCGGAGGTCATTGGTGGGTACCTGATGGTCGCCACCATTACAGGAATCCTGATGGCGCTGTTTATGAACAACGGTGGTGGAGCGTGGGACAACGCGAAGAAGTATATCGAGACCGGCATGCTCGGCGGAAAGCGGTCTGAAGCACACAAAGCCGCTGTCGTTGGGGATACGGTCGGTGATCCGTTCAAAGACACTGCGGGACCCTCGCTTCACGTGTTGATCAAGCTTCTCAGCACGCTTACGTTGGTGCTTGCTCCGTTGTTCATCTGAGTCTGCTGTGCGTTTCGATGAGGCTCCTGCAGACTCGATGTGGCTGAACGGCGTGCCAGATTAAAACGCACTACTTGGCGATTCCATAAAGTGTCGGCGCTGCCACTTGTGCTCCGGCAATTCCGATGTACACTCTTGGACTGTCACCGGTAAGATTCACGGTAGCGCTGAGTCTTACACAATGGGCACAAATCTCTTGTTTTCGAGTCCAAAAAGAATTAGAATTGTCAGCGTTGTAGCTCCGGCTTTTTCGGCTTCTCCATACCATTAACAAAGGAGGTACACTGCATGAGTAACCAAGTCTCTCGGTTCTCCCGCCTGTTCATCACGAAGCCTATGGAGGTCTTGCTCAACGAGGCGCAAGAAAGCGGCGAACACAGCCTGAAACGTGTCCTTGGTCCGGTCAACCTCGTTACACTCGGGATCGGGGCAATCATTGGAGCCGGCATCTTTGTGTTGACAGGGGCTGCGGCCGCGAAGTACGCGGGTCCCGCCATCATGCTGTCATTTGTGCTGGCAGGAATTGCTTGCGTGTTTGCCGGGTTGTGCTATGCTGAGTTTGCTTCACTCATTCCGATTGCCGGATCTGCATACACGTATGGATATGCAACGTTGGGTGAGCTCTTCGCGTGGATCATCGGTTGGGACCTAATTCTTGAATACGCCTTTGGAGCGGCAACCGTCGCCTCCGGATGGAGCGGCTACTTCCTGAGTTTCATGAACGATTTCGGCATTCACATTCCACCGGCTCTCACAAGCGCGCCCGGTACTGTGCTGGTCTTTCACAATGGAAACTGGGAGCATCTGGCTCGCATCAACGATACGCTGACTGCGATGGGAATTGATGCGGCGACGTTGCCGCAAATGACGGCATCCTTCAATTTGGTGGCGTTTCTGGCGATTCTGGCGGTAACGAGCATATTGGTGATTGGGATCAAGGAATCAGCGAACTTTAACAGCGCAATCGTGATCGTCAAAGTCTCGATTGTCTTGATCTTCATCGTGCTCGTCGGTGCGTTTGTGATTCAAAATCCTGAAAAAACAATCTCGGTGAACTGGAAACAATTCATTCCCCCGAACACGGGTGACTTCGGAAGCTATGGGTGGTCCGGGATAGCTAGAGCCGCAGGCGTGATCTTCTTTGCGTACATCGGGTTTGATGCAGTCTCAACCGCTGCACAGGAGGCTAAGAATCCGCAAAAGGATATGCCGATCGGCATCATGGGATCGCTGGTGATTTGCACGATCCTGTATATCCTCGTTTCCGGACTTCTGACCGCTGTTGTGCCGTACACAAGCTTGAATGTCTCCGATCCGGTGGCTGTTGGCATTGACGCGACTGGCGTGAAGTGGGGGAGCTTCCTCGTCAAGGCCGGAGCAGTTTTTGGGCTTGGTACTGTTATGCTGGTGATGCTGTTGGGCCAGTCGAGGGTATTTTACACGATGGCTCATGATGGGCTGCTTCCGAGCTGGGCGGGCAAAGTCCATCCTAAATTTCGAACACCATACATCTCGTCGATCACCGTTGGCCTGTTCGTCGCTTTCTTTGCGGCCTTGCTGCCGATTCACATACTCGGCGAGCTGGTGAGTATCGGCACATTGTTAGCGTTTGTTATTGTCAGTGCTGGTGTCTGGATTCTTCGCAGACGAAAGCCGGAAATGCATCGGCCATTCAAGGCTCCATGGGTACCGTTTACCCCGATCATGGGAATTGTTATCTCAGGGTTGCTCATGGCGAGTCTCCCGTTGGATACGTGGCTCCGGTTGATCGTCTGGTTGGTGATCGGGATGGTCATCTACTTCTCCTACGGCCGCTATCACAGCAAATTGGCGAACTCTCGAGCGAAGTAGGCGTTCCTCTGAATCTGCAAGGGCTATCCAATTTCTAGGAACTACGCTATGTCAACTGGAGAACCAATCCGCGAATTCAAGCACGGGCTCGGATTGCTTGATTCGACGATGATCGTCATTGGTTCGATGATCGGATCAGGCATTTTTATTGTCAGCGCCGACATCGCACGAAATGTCGGCTCGCCAGGCCTCCTGCTTGTTGTGTGGTTGGTGACTGGAGCGATTACCGTCATCGGTGCGTTAAGCTACGGTGAGTTAGCTGGAATGATGCCGCACGCGGGTGGTCAATATATCTATCTGCGAGAGGCTTACAATCCGCTGATCGGCTTTCTGTATGGATGGACGCTCTTTCTGGTTATTCAGACCGGCACGATCGCTGCGGTCGCAGTGGCGTTTGCGAAGTTCACCGCCGTGCTGATTCCCGGATTGAGCGAGAAGAATGTTCTGATTGAAGTCTTGGGACTCAAGCTTTCGGCGGCACAGATTCTGGCTATCCTCAGCATCGCAGTATTGACGTACGTGAACACACGTGGGCTTCGTGAAGGGAAGATGGTGCAGAATACTTTCACGATCACGAAGACCCTTGCTCTGTTCGGACTTATCCTGCTCGGCATCATCATTGGGAGGAATGCTGGTGCGATTGAAGCGAATCTTACCAATTTCTGGGACGCAACCTGGACGCGTGTGGCGGATGGGAACATTGTATCCGTGGAATCGCTGTCGGGGCTGATGATATTTGCCGCGATCGGCACGGCGATGGTCGGTTCGCTCTTCGCAAGCGACGCCTGGAACAATATCACCTTTACAGCAGGAGAGGTGATCAATCCTAAGCGAAATATTCCTCTGAGCCTGGTCTTGGGAACTGGAACAGTGACATTGCTTTATGTTCTGGCAAACGTCGCGTATATCCTTATGTTACCGCTTAACGGCACACCCGAGGCGCCGGGTGTGATCGATCGTGGGATTCAATTTGCCACGTCTGACCGAGTTGCAACAGCAGCGGCAACCATGATTTTTGGTGAAACAGCGGCGATTATCATGGCTGTGCTCATTATGATTTCGACGTTCGGCTGTAACAACGGCTTGATACTTGCGGGCGCAAGGGTATACTATGCGATGGCGCGCGACGGGGTGTTCTTCAAGAGCGCTGGCATTCTCAATGAAAGAGCAGTTCCTGCAACGGCGCTCGTCGTTCAGGGAATTTGGGCAAGCCTCTTGTGCCTCTCTGGTACCTACAGCGAGCTGTTGGATTACGTGATCTTTGCTGTCTTGATTTTCTACATCTTGACAGTCATCGGAATTTTCGTCTTGAGAAAGAAACAGCCCAGTGCTGAGCGGCCATACAAAGCCTTTGGATACCCTATCATACCAGCGCTGTATGTGCTGTGCGCGTCGGCGATATCGGTTGACCTTCTGATTTTCAAGCCCGCCTACACGTGGCCTGGAATGATCATTGTGCTCTTGGGGATTCCGGTGTATTTCATTTGGAAAAGAGCTGCGAAGAGAGGTAAAGAATCCTTTCAAACACCCGCGAATCGAGATTGAGCATTTTTTTTACGAGTTACAAAGAGATCAAAGGCAAGCACGTCAGGAGCTTCGGCTGGCATGGTGTAGCCGAGGCGCGGCGTGCAATTAAACGGGCTGCACGAGCGTTTGCCAAGACAGTGGATTCCCAGATGAAATGGAAGGACGCCTAGCCGCAGGTGTGAATACGTGTATACGAGGCGATCAGTGGTACTATGATGATTAGTGAAACCCTGCTGCTGGTGTTATTTACCGTCACCATCATTGTGTTTCTGTGGCTCGATCTCGCGGTGTTTCAGCGAAGGGAACACGAGATCAAGATCAAGGAGGCTCTCGCCTGGACCGCGATGTGTATCGGACTCGCGCTCCTGTTCAACGTTGGCATCTACTTCTGGTACGACCACGAGGTTGCACTTCAGTTTCTCACCGGCTACCTCATTGAGAAATCCCTCAGTGTGGATAATCTCTTTGTGTTTTTGCTGATCTTCTCCTACTTCAAGGTTCCTGCGAAGTATCAGCACAAGGTTCTTTTCTGGGGGATTCTCGGAGCACTGGTCATGAGGGGTCTGCTGATTGGAATCGGAGTTGCGCTGATCTCGGAATTCCATTGGATCCTCTACATCTTTGGCGCGTTCTTGGTATTCACCGGTATCAAAATGGCTATCCAAAAGGAAACGGTGGAGGTGCACCCAGAGCGCAACATCGTCGTTCGGTTTTTCAAGAAGTTCATGCCTGTGACGCCTGGCTATCACGGCTCGAGGTTTTTCCTGAAATTGGATGGCCGACGATATGCTACGTTGCTGCTCATCGTGCTCATCGTGGTTGAAACCACCGACTTGCTCTTCGCTCTTGACTCAATTCCTGCCATCTTTGCAATAACGACCGATCCGTTCATCGTTTACACGTCTAACATTTTTGCCATTCTTGGCCTTCGTGCTCTCTACTTTGCGCTCGCCGGCCTCATGAACCTGTTCCACTATCTCAAGATTGGTCTCTCAGTGATCCTGACGTTCGTGGGGATCAAAATGCTCGTGGCCGATATCCTTCCCATCCCCATCGTGGTTGCACTTGGTGTCATCGCGTGCGTGCTCCTTCTTTCCATCCTCGCCTCGGTCATCTGGCCAAGATCGGAGCTGGCTCAGAAACCATCCGTCAAGTCCTGAATTGGGTGTCTAGGGCAAGCTGCCTTGCCTGTCCGCTCGCAGAAAAGGGGGAGAATTGTGCCGCGTTGGGGTTGGGATGGAAAGGGCGAGTATCAGAGCGCGGGACGCCCATGGCCTTCGGTGGCCGGCCTCCGTCGAATTCTGATTTCCCTCTCCGGTTTCTACTTCTTGAGAAGGTGCACCAAGTTCGTCACGGTTGTCTTCGCATCGCCAAATACCATCATTGTCTTCTTGTCGTAGAACAGCTCATTATCCTCGCCAGCGAAACCGGGGTTCAGGCTCCTCTTGCACACCATGGCGGTGCGGGCATAGTCCACGTTCAGAATGGGCATGCCGTACAGCGGACTGTCTTTCTTGTGCCTGGCGGCAGGATTGACAACGTCGTTTGCGCCAATAACAAGAGCCACGTCGGTGTTCTGAAAATCGCCGTTGATCTGATCCATTTCGAAGAGGGTGTCATACGGAGCATTGGCTTCGGCGAGGAGAACGTTCATGTGCCCCGGCATCCGTCCCGCGACGGGGTGAATCGCATATCGGACAAGAATCCCCCGGCTCTTCAGAACATTCACAAGCTCCTGCAGCACGTGTTGAGCCTGCGCGACGGCGAGCCCATACCCGGGCACGATGATCACCGATTGAGCACTCTCGAGGATGAAAGCGGCATCCACCGGTGTGTAGCGGATAACCGTTCGCTCCTCCGTGGCAGCAACCGATGGATCGTATTCGGCGCCGACGCCCGCGAAGAGGACGTTGGCGAGCGAGCGGTTCATCGCCTTACACATGATGTTGGTGAGGATGATACCCGACGTTCCGACTAACGTTCCGGCGATGATCAGAACGTTGTTGGAAAGAATGAAGCCGGTTGTTGCGCCAGCGAGACCGGAATACGAGTTCATCAGCGAAATGACCACGGGCATATCGGCGCCGCCGATCGGTATCACGCTGGTAACGCCCAAAACGGAAGAGATAACGATAATGATCGGGAGAAGATACCAGCGCGAGGGATCCAGGACAAACAATGCTCCGAGGATCAGAATAACCAGCAGCATTGCGGCGTTCGTCTGCTTCTGCATCGAATAGAGAATGGGAGCGCCGCGCATGATACCGTGGAGCTTTGCGGATGCTACCATGCTTCCGACAAACGTCACCGTGCCGATCAACAAGCTCAGCACAATGGTGATGAGCACATCGAGGCTGATGTCGCTGCGACTCCACGCCGTGAGGCCGCCGCCGAGGCGGATGTATTCTGCGAAGGCGACAAGGGTGGAGGCCCCACCGCCGAAGCCGTTCAGCACGCCGACCATCTGGGGCATTTGCGTCATCTTGATCTTGAGGGCAAGGTACACTCCGAGGAACGAACCAACGATGAGACCCGCAATGATGTAGCTGAAGTCCAGAATTTTTTGATCCGTAAGCGTGACAATGATTGCCAGCAGCATGCCGACGGCAGCAACGAGGTTCCCTCTGCGGGCTGTTTTAGGAGAGCTCAGCATCTTCAGC
>JBBTCR010000694.1:0-2691 GCA_038043105.1 Bacteroidota bacterium | reverse complement strand
AATGAAGAAGACTGCGGCAAGAAGATAGGCGAGTTGTGCAAGCACATTCATAGATTCGTGTCCCTACCCATTGTCATCAAATCTTCTTCGATGGGTCCTTCTTGAACATCTTGAGCATCCGATCAGTCACGAGAAATCCACCGACAACGTTGATTGTGGCAAAGATGACGGCGATCAGCCCCAGAAACACGCTGAGACCGCCATGCCCCTCGCCAGCAGCGATGAGTGAGCCGACAAGGGTAATGCCGGAGATGGCATTGGAGCCTGACATCAGCGGCGTGTGGAGAAGCGGCGGTACTTTACTGATGACCTCCACACCGACGAATGTGGCGAGGACAAACACGTAGATCAAAACAATAAGAGCTTCAGACATGATCTATCTCCCTACTTCAGTGTATCCCGGACGAGATCGTTGACAATCTCTCCGTTGTGTGTGATGCAGCAACCCCGAACGATCTCGTCGTTGAAGTCTGGCACTGCATCGGGCCTTGGAAAGAGATGGCGAACAAGCGTGGTAATGTTCTTCGAGTACATCCTGCTGGCGTCAACGGGAATCGTTGCGGCAAGATTGACGGGGCCGATGATCGTGACGCCGTGTCGCTCGACGGTTCCGCCCGGCTTGGTGAGAGCACAGTTTCCTCCCTGCTCAGCAGCGAGGTCGACAATGACTGATCCGGGACGCATAAGTTTGACCATCTCTTCGGTGATCAGCAGGGGCGCTCGCTTCCCGAATACGTGGGCTGTGCTGATGACGGCATCAGTTTTTGGAAGGCGAGCGCTGATACTCTCCATCTCTTTTCTGATGAACTCTGCCGGTTGTTCCTTAGCGTAGCCTTCCGCGGTCTCTGCATCTTCAGGCAAGTCCATTTCGATGAACGATGCGCCCAGGCTCTTCACTTGCTCTTTCACGGCGGGGCGAGGATCGAAGGCTTCGACCTTGGCACCAAGACGTTTTGCCGTCGCAATGGCTTGAAGGCCGGAGACTCCTGCGCCCAAAACAAGAACGGTCGCCGGTGGAACCGTACCTGCTGCCGTTATGAGAAGAGGAAAGAGCTTCCCGAGCGAATCTGCAGCAAGCAACACTGCTTTGTATCCCGCAATTGTGGACATCGAGCTCAGCGCATCCATGCTCTGCGCTCGTGAAATTCGCGGGATGTATTCCATTGCAAAGCCCGTGATCCGGCGACGGAGAAAGATTCTCACGATATCGGTGTTGGCCAGAGGGGCAAGGAATCCCACGTACGTCGATCCTGCCTTCAGAAGCTCCGCCTCGTCTTTACGGAGAACGGGATGCAACTGAGGAGGTTGGACTTTCAGGATGATGTCTGAGCTCGCGTACAGCGATGCTGCATCGGAGAGAATCCGAGCCCCAGCCTGTTGGTACTCCTCGTCAGTAAACGAGGCGGCCAAGCCCGCTTGAGTCTCAACAAGAACCTCATGCTCGTCCCTCGTCAGTGACGAAATCATCGATGGGATGACTGCCACGCGGGTTTCACCTGGTCCGATTTCTTTTGGGATGCCAATCTTCACTGTTTGTCTCCACAGCGGAGTTGAACCGTTTGGAAAAGCAATGATAACCGAAAGACGGAATCTTAAAATCACAACAAAAGACCTCAGCCGCAAGCAAAAAAGTTTATCGCGGAATGGGGAGATGCTACCTAACGGTCACGAACTGCTTGCGAGCCCGGTTTGGTTGAATCTTGCAACTGTTCTTTTTACTTTGGGAGCACGATAGCGAAGCCTTCAAGAAGCTATGGCCGAAAAGAAAATTGGCACAGTCATCCACAGGAGGAGCCTGTCACCGATCTTGGCGATCTTTCGCCTCGTGCCCGAAGATGGTACGGCGTTTCCGTCCTATACGGCGGGGCAATACATCGCTCTGCGCCGCGATAATTGCAGGCTGACGAAAAAAGTGGTTGGACCGGACGGAAGGTTCTCCTATGTTCCCGATCTCGATCAAGCCGGTCGTGAGAAACGCGGGCCGGTGGCTCACTCCTATTCCATCTCTTCAGCTCCCTACGAGACCCAGCTTCACCGATATTTGGAGTTCTACGTCATTCTGCATATCGACGACAGGGGACAACCGGGAAGATTAACGGAATCACTTTTTCAGATCGAGGCTGCGGCTGATAACGCCGTAACGTATTTCTACAAGATTACCGGTGACTTCACGCTGGAAAAGCGTGCGGCGGGGCACAACAATGTCGTGATGGTGGGAACGGGGAGCGGGCTCGCACCCCTTGCCTCGATGGTTAAGCAACTGCAGTACGAAGCAACGCAAGGAAAGGCGAGCGATGTGCGGTATACGTTGTTCCACGGGAATCGAGGATACCAAGAACTCGGTTATCACGACGAGCTAATGGCGATTGAAGCGTCGGGGAAATTCGACTTCGTCTATGTTCCTACGGTCAGTCGCCCCTCGAAACAGGACTATGAGAATGCAAGTGTTGGAAAAGGACGGGCGACCAATCTGCTGCGGTATGTTTTTGAGATGCCGCTCAAAGAGGAAGAGGATCTTGAGCACCTGTCAGCCCAAGGGCTCGATACAGCGCGGGTGAAAGCGCTACTGGATAGAACCGTTCGGCCTGTTCTCCCGCGGCACGTTTCACAAGAGGAACTTCGCCAGAGGATGAATCATCAAAGCACCGTCATTCTCACTTGCGGTAATCCCCAGGGAATGGCGGACATCAA
>JBBTCR010000693.1:0-1800 GCA_038043105.1 Bacteroidota bacterium | reverse complement strand
AAACTCCAGTAGTTTAGCGGGCAGCAATTCGCCCCGAACTCTCTAATGATGCGCCCCCCATTTCCTCCTTCTGCTGTTGTGTCTTTTATGACCGATGCTCTTCAGATGGCCTCGGTTACTCCCAACTTGTCTCACGAAGAGAAAGTCGCATGAGCGTCAGACGACGAGCCAGCCTCCTCGCATCATGTGTTGCCATGCTGTGCATTGTGGTATGCTCGGGAGAAGCTCAGCGCAACACGAAGGCGAGGTCAGGAGATCCTTGGGCCAAGCTGCACCTGACGCGTGAGGCCGCCTCCAATTTTGCCCCACTTGCCTTGAACTGTATCAGGAAGGAATACCCCAACAAGCCAGAACACGTGCTGAATACTGAGAAGGACGTGCAGAGTCCACGCGCCCTTCATCCGGCGTTCTACGGGTGTTTCGACTGGCATTCGGCAGTTCATGCACACTGGATGCTGGTCCGTTTGCTCCGGCTCTTTCCTGATCTGCCGCAGGCGGGCGAGATCCGTTCAGCCATGTCTCAAAATCTGAGTGCGCAGAACATCAAGATCGAAGTGCAATACCTCGATCAACCCGGGCGAAAATCATTCGAGCGAACGTACGGCTGGGGCTGGTTGCTCAAGCTGGCAGAAGAGCTTCACACGTGGAAGGACCCCGATGGACAGATATGGGGGAGGAATCTCGCTCCCCTCATTCAAGCGATCGTGGAGCGCTACAAGGATTTCCTGCCGCGACAGACGTACCCAATACGGACCGGTGTGCATCCGAATACGGCATTCGGAATCACGTTCGCCCTCGACTACGCGCGGACAGTCGGAGATCGCGAATTGGAGAGGTTGCTTGTTGATCGTGCAAGGGCCTACTATCAAGATGACAAGGATTGTCCGTCGGGTTGGGAGCCGGGAGGCGAGGACTTCTTCTCGCCGTGCTTGATGGAGGCGGATCTCATGCGAAGGGTTTTGACTCCGCAGAAGTTCAATGAATGGCTGCGGTCGTTCCTTTCCAGCTTCGCTGATGGAAGACCGAACAATATGTTGCAGCCGGCAATTGTGAGCGATCGAAGCGATCCGAAGATCGTTCATCTCGATGGATTGAACCTCACTCGTGCTTGGTGCATGCTCGGCATCGCTTCGAGTCTGCCCGCAAGTGATCCCTTGCGAGCCGTGCTCACGAATTCGGCCCTCCGGCATGCGGAGACTGCATTGGCTCACGTTGCGAGCGGGCATTATGAGGGGGAACACTGGCTTGCTTCGTTTGCGACGTATATGTTTTCACACGTCGAGCTTTTGAAATCCAGATAGAATAGATATCACACACCGCAGGGGAACTACGCCGTGCCCGCCACCATCGGATTCAACAACGAGAAATACCTCGCAGAGCAAACCGCGGCCATACTCGAGAGAGTAAGTAGATTCGACAATAAGCTCTACTTGGAATTCGGTGGAAAGCTGATCCACGATTACCATGCAGCCCGCGTGTTGCCAGGCTTCGATCCGAATGTCAAGATGCGTCTGCTCCAACAGCTTCGTGATAAGTCCGAATTCTTGCTGTGCATCTATGCGGGAGACATTGAGCGGAAAAAGGTGCGGGCTGACTTCGGTATTACGTACGATTCAGACGCGCTGAAGCTTATCGATGATCTCGGAGAGTGGGGGATCTGTGTCACGGCGGTCGTCATTACGCGCTACGAGAATCAACCCTCAGCAGTCCTGTTCAAGAACAAGCTGGAGCGGCGCGATATTCGTGTCTATACCCACCGATACACCAAGGGATATCCCACCGATGTCGATCTGGTCGTGA
>JBBTCR010000692.1:0-2151 GCA_038043105.1 Bacteroidota bacterium | reverse complement strand
AACGTCAAAAAACCGGAAACCCCCGATTCCTTTATCCTGGCTCCCTTTACGACCCTGATGAATATGAGCGGCGACGGGGCCAGCCAGCCCCTGTTGCAGGAACTGTCCGGGCTATACTCTCGGCTGTATTGGAACACCTGGGCCGAGATGAACCCCAGGCGGGCGAAAACCCTGTCGCTAAAGGACGGGGATCTTATCCGTGTGGTATCCAAGAAAGGATCCATTACACTCCCGGTGAAGATCGTTCCAACGGTTTCCCCGGAAATTCTATCCGTTCCCTTCGGCCAGGGCCATACGGAGTCGGGACGGTATGCAAAAAACGTCGGAACGAACCCGATCACGATCATCGATCCTCAAGTAGACCCGCTGAGTGGGCGCAGTTCCTGGCATTCGACGCATGTCCGCGTGGAAAAGATCAAGAAATAGGGAGCGCGAAGAATGAAGTGGGGGATGGTCATCGATCTGCAAAAATGCACCGGCTGCGGAGAGTGCGTGGCCGCCTGCAAGCGGGAAAACAACGTGGCCGTCGTGGAGCCGAAGGAATCGGCGATGGGCCGGACCATGCTGTGGATGGACATGCTCACGATTTTTGAAGGGGACTATCCCCGGCTTCGAGTCCGGCAAATTCCGCGGCCCTGTATGCATTGCGACCACCCTCCCTGTACGAAGGTTTGTCCGGTGCGCGCCACCTATATCAACGAGGAAGGGATCGTGACGCAGATCTACCCCCAGTGCATAGGCTGCCGCTACTGCATGGCCGCCTGCCCCTACACGGTGAAATCGTTCAACTGGTACAAGCCGGAATGGACGCCGGGGATCCGCGACACCGTCAACCCGGATGTTTCGGTCCGTCCCGTCGGAGTGGTGGAGAAGTGCACGTTTTGCGTCCATCGCCGGCAAAAAGCGAAGGAACAGGCGAAATCGGAGGCACGGGAACCGCGGGAGAACGATTACCAGCCGGCGTGCGCCGAAGGTTGCCCCACCGGAGCGATCGTTTTCGGAGACATCGAGAATTCCGGTCACCGCGTGAACCACCTCGCACACAGCCCCCGCGCCACGAGGCTGCTGGAAGACCTGGGAACCGAGCCCAAAGTCATTTATTTAAAAGAGGTGGATTAAATTGGATGATCTTTCCGCTCGGCCCCATCCGGATGCTCCCCTCTTGCGGCCCATAGAAAGGCCGGCAAGGAATTTCTACCTGATCGTGGGAATCTTGCTGGCGATCATCCTCTACACGGGGTTTGTTTATCTTCGCCAGATTCTTTTCGGTCTGGGAGTCACCGGAATGGCACAACCCGTGACCTGGGGTTTTTACATCATCAATTTCGTGTTTTTCATCGGAATCAGCCATGCCGGAACGCTGATCTCGGCGATCCTGCGCCTTTCCAAAGCCGAGTGGCGGCGGCCGATCACCCGCATGGCGGAAGTCATCACGGCAATCGTACTGGCCATCGGAGGATTGCATCCGATCATCGATCTGGGCCGACCGGACAGGATGTCGCATCTTTTTTTCAACGGCCGACTGCAATCTCCCCTGCTTTGGGATATCACGAGTATCACCGCATATTTCACGGCCAGCACGGTCTACCTCTACATTCCCCTGATCCCGGACATCGCCATCCTGCGTGACCGGGGCGTGAAACCCAGATGGTTGTATGAATTTCTCTCCTGGGGCTGGCAGGGAACCGAACGCCAACACAAGGTGCTGGATCGGGCGATGAACATCCTCATGGTGATCGTGATCCCCATTGCGATTTCGGTCCATACCATCATCTCCTATATCTTCGCCATGACCGTGCAGCCCGGATGGCACAGCACCATTTTCGGGCCGTACTTCGTGGTCGGGGCCATCTTCTCCGGGATCGCCGCAATCCTGGTCCTGATGATCGTGTTCCGCAAGATCTTCCGGCTGGAAGGCTATCTGAAGCATGTCCACTTCAACTATCTTTCCATTCTGCTGTTGATCATGTCGCTGTTGTGGTTCTATTTCACCTTTTCGGAATACCTGACCGGTTATTACGGTCATGAGCCGAACGAAATGCGGGTGTTCTGGTACAAATTCACGGGGGATTTCGCCCCCTATTTCTGGACAATGATATTCTGCAATTTTTTCCTCCCGGTTCTCCTGCTCTGCAACCGGAAGACCCGCAC
>JBBTCR010000691.1:0-3038 GCA_038043105.1 Bacteroidota bacterium | reverse complement strand
AAGGACCACGCTGAAGTCATCGGACTTGTCGGACAGACAAACGGCGAGGCCATCGTGATTAAGTCGGTAGACGAGATTGAACAAGTGCGCCTCGATAGGAAGACGGTTTTGTTCTCGCAGACGACAATGGACAAACCAACATTCTACCAAATCAAAGAAGAATTGCAAAAGCGCATCAAAGACCTTGTTGTGGGTTCGTTTGAAGATGAAGCGATTGAGTTTCACGCGAAGGATACAATTTGTGGACAAGTCTCTGGGCGCGATAAGAAACTAAGAGAGTTTGCAGGATCAAATGACATTGTGATCTTCGTTGCCGGCCGCCACAGTTCAAATGGGAAAGTCCTGTTTCAAATCGCCAAAGAGGCCAACCCGCGTACGTATTTCATCGAGGATGTGCCTGAGCTGTCGTCGGAGTGGTTCGATAATGTGCAAAACGTCGGCATAACTGGCGCGACATCAACGCCTCAGTGGCTGATGGAAAAGGTGAAACGCGCAATCGAAGAGAAGTTTGTTCCTGAACCTACGGCAGCGTGATCACGTACGAATGTTCAACAGTCATCCTTAAATCACAAACACCAACAACACTCATGTTCAACCAATCTACCCCTCGACGATGTGTCGATGACTGGCATCGGAGAAGCGTAGAGTGGTTGTTGTTACCAGAGGTGGCGGCACTTATTTTCCGGAGGTTTAATGGTTGAAGCGTTAAAAGACACGAACGGTCTCGAAGAGCGGGAATATTCCGAAGCTGAGTTTCAGGAGCTTGCAAAGCTGTATGCAGGAACGATGACCTCAATCAGTCAGGGTGAGATCGTCAAAGGTCGCATTGTTCATATCGGGGATTCATACGTGGCGGTGGACATCGGATTCAAATCCGAGGGGGCAATTCCGATCGCTGAGTTCCCAAACATCAAAGAAATCAAGGTGGGCGCCGAGGTGGAAGTCTACCTAGAGAGCGTTGAAAACAAAGATGGTCAGCTCATTCTGTCACGCAAGCGGGCTGACTTTATGAGGGTTTGGGATCGAGTCGTGAAAGCGTTCAATACTGGTGAGATTCTCAAGGGGCGATGCGTACGCCGGACCAAAGGAGGCATTGTAGTGGACCTCCTCGGCATCGATGCATTCCTCCCAGGATCCCAAATTGACGTGCGACCTGTCCGTGACTTCGATGCTTTTATCGGCAGGGAAATGGAATTCCGTGTCGTGAAAGTCAACCATCCTTCTGAAAATGTCGTTGTCAGTCATAAGGTTCTGGTCGAACAAGAGCTTGCAGGCCAGCGTAAGTCCATTCTTGACAGTCTCGAAAAGGGACAGATCCTCGAAGGCCATGCCAAAGCTATCACCGACTTCGGCGTGTTTGTGGATCTTGGCGGTGTCGACGGCCTTGTGCACATCACGGACCTTTCCTGGGGTCGCATCAGCCATCCTTCCGAAGTCGTCAAGCTTGACCAGACCGTGAACGTGGTAGTCCTTGATTTCGATCAGGAAAAGAAACGAATCTCTCTCGGCATGAAGCAGTTGATGCCGCATCCGTGGGAGAACATCGAGCTCAAGTACCCGGTCGGCACGAAGGTGCAAGGGAAAGTCGTTTCGCTGACTGATTACGGAGCGTTCGTTGAAATTGAAAAAGGAATTGAGGGATTGATCCACATCTCCGAGATGAGCTGGACACAGCACGTCAAACATCCCTCGCAGATGGTCTCCATGGGTCAGATTATCAATGCGGTCATTCTCTCCCTCGACAAGGAAGGAAAGAAAATCTCCCTCGGTATGAAGCAACTCGAACCGGATCCATGGCTCAACCTGCTGCACAAATATCCGGTTGGCTCGAAGCATACTGGCGCTGTCCGCAACCTCACGAATTTCGGCGTGTTTGTAGAGCTCGAGGAGGGAGTGGATGGATTGGTTCACATTTCGGATCTCTCTTGGACGAAGAAGATTCGTCATCCGGGCGAGGTTGTGAAAAAAGGGGACAAAATCGACGTGGTCATCCTCGGTATTGACGTCGACCAGCGGCGTATCTCTCTCGGTCACAAGCAGGTCCAGGATAATCCGTGGGATGTCTTCGAAACAACCTACAAGGTGAGCACGTCAGTGGAGGGGAAGATCGTACGGCTCATTGAGAAGGGCGTTATCGTCGAGCTTCCTCTCGGTGTCGATGGATTCGTGCCCTTGTCCCAGCTCTCACAGACGCCGGTGAAGAATATCGCTGAGTCGTTCCACGTGGGTGATACACTGCCATTGCAGGTCATCGAATTCGACAAGGATAACAAAAAGATCGTTCTGTCCGTCCTCGAATACCTCCGCGGCAAGGAACAGAAGATCGTTGATGACTATGTCGCTTCGCACAGACTGTCGCCAATGACATTGAAGGATATGGTTACCAGCTCGGTCCTGAGCAGCGACTCGGGAGTTGGTGAAGCATCCAGCGTGTAGTATGAGGATTCATCACAGAGAGAGTTGTTCGATCGGTTCGGACAACTCTTTTTTATATCTATGAAGCGCGTTGCACTCCATACACTCGGCTGCAAGCTCAACTTCGCTGAGACATCGACGATTGGTCGTCAGTTCGTCGAGCGAGGATACGAGGTTGTGGACATAGACCAGCCAGCCGAAGTCTGTGTTATCAACACGTGCAGCGTCACCGAACGGGCTGATCGGGAGTGTCGGCAGATCGTCCGAAGAGCCCTGCGGCATTCTCCTCAGGCCTTCGTGATCGTCGTGGGATGCTACGCTCAACTCCAGCCGAAGGAGATCGCCTCAATTCCAGGGGTTGACCTTGTTCTGGGGACCAAGGAGAAATTCGAACTCTTTCGTTATGCCGAGAGCTTTCAGAAAGTCGGAACGGCAAAAGCGCTCGTAGCACCTGTCAACGAGCTGAACGACTTCAATGCTGCATCCTCGGCGGGTTTCTCTGAGCGCACCCGAGCATTCCTGAAAATTCAAGATGGATGTGACTACGGTTGCGCGTTTTGCACTATACCTCTCGCTCGCGGCGCGAGCCGAAGTGTGGCTATTGTTGAAGCTCTGGCTCAGGC
>JBBTCR010000690.1:0-9801 GCA_038043105.1 Bacteroidota bacterium | reverse complement strand
ACATGAACGATCGCACCGATCTTCCTCCCGAAGGAGCGCCAATCCCTGCACGAGAACCCTCCTTCATTGAGCGAAACAATCTCTCGCCCATCGCTTTTGCCCTGATATGCCTCTTTGTCATTTTCCTCCTGTATCAGATTGTCGGTGGGGCTTTGACATTTTTCCTTGTCGGGACGAAAGTGACGGTCGAAAACGTCATGCAGCACCGGACCCTCACGCTCGTCGGGCAGTCTCTCTTTGTTCTTATTCCGACTTTGCTCTTCGCTCGATTGCTCGACAAGAAGTTTTCGGCGGTCTTTCCATGGAGAATGCCCAGAGTCGGCGAGACGATTTTTGCGTCGCTTGGATTGCTTTTCCTTCAAGAGATCTTTCAGGTTTATCTCTTCTTTCAAGATCGGATTCCTCTCCCGGAAGAACTCAGAAAGCTTCTGGATCCGATCAAAGAGATGATCGAAGAGATGTTTAAGACGCTTGTCTCAACGCATAGTGTGCCCGAGCTCTTGTTCGTCATACTCGTCGTTGCAGTGACCCCAGCGATCGTTGAAGAACTCTTGTTCCGTGGACTCATTCAGACGAGCTTTGAGCGGGTACTGAGACCCGCACGGGCGGCGCTCATTACCGGAATCATTTTCGGGGCGTTTCATTTCAATCCCTTCGCGATTGTTCCGTTGATGGGGCTGGGCTGGTACTTCGGCTATCTGCGGATGCGATCGAAGAGCATGGTATTGGCCATGACCGTCCATTTTTTGAACAACGTCCTTGCTGTGATCGTGGTGTACTTTCAGATGGATGATCAAATGCTTATAGGAGCATCGAAAGGTCCCGACGTCAATATGCCAGCCATCATCGCGCAACTGTTTCTCTTCATCGCGCTGTTTGTGGTCTCGTTCTCCTCGTATCTGCGCGCAACTAGCAGCTTCCGGACAGGGAGCGAGGAGTGAGCGCAGGGGGCCGACCTACGAGTGTCCAAAGCCGCCGTTGAATACGCCTCGGATCTCTTTAAGGAAGCTCAGCTTCCTCGATACACTGAACAGCGATCATTTCACACATTGAAGGATAGAGTGTGGCAAACTCACCATTCCTCAATCTTCTAACGCGAGTGTTGGTCGCGGCAATAGCTATCCCCATCATTCTCTGGGTTACGATGGAGGGGGGATATCTCTTTTTCGCGTTGGTTGCACTGATTTCAGGATTCTCACTCTACGAGTTCTACACACTGGCGGAACGAAAAGGCGCATTCCCGCTCAAGACACTTGGCCTTCTCGTTGGCTTTATCGTCAATGGAGCTTTCATCTACGAGCGTTTTCAAGTGGACATCTTCCGCTTCTTCGAGTCGCGAGGCATTCATCTTTCGATGTTTTCTCAGCTACAATTCCTCCTCGTTGTTCAGCTGGTTTTCCTTATCATCGTGTTGGTCATCGAGCTGTTTCGTCTCAAAGGGTCTCCAACGCTGAATCTGGCGACCACCGTTCTGGGCGTGTTTGTCATCTCGCTCTTCTTCGGCACACTGATTTCGACACGCGAGCTCTTTCCGTACGGTTTCCCGGTGCATAAGTTCTTTCCCACGAGCTTTGCCGACGAAGGTCAGTTGCAGACGATCACGCGGTGGGGTGGGTACACGGTGATCTCGGTGTTTGCCACGATTTGGATCTGCGATACCGCAGCATATTTCGTTGGGGTGTCGATCGGCCGGCACAAGCTTTTTGAAAGTGTCAGCCCAAAGAAATCGTGGGAGGGTGCGATCGCCGGTTTTGTTTTTGCTGAGCTCACCATGATCGCTGCACGTGCCCTTGTGCTTGATTATCTCTCACTCGGGAACGCTCTCGTTCTTGGCGCGATCGTCGGGATCTTCGGGCAGGTTGGTGACTTGGTAGAGTCTCGATTCAAACGCGACGCGGGGGTCAAGGATTCTTCTGCTATTATCCCAGGTCACGGCGGGGTTTTCGATCGGTTTGATAGTCTGGTATTTGTTGCACCCTTTGTGTATCTTTACATAGATTTCATTGTGTTATCCTAAGAAAACGGGCGGCGGGAATGAGGAAGAATCACGGTCCTAAAATCAACGTCATCACACTTGGGTGTTCGAAGAACACTGTCGACAGCGAAGTCCTGCTTGGGCAGTTAGCTTTAAACGGAGCACGTCTCGTCGAAGATGCGGATGAAGCAGAGGTCGCGGTCATCAACACCTGCGGCTTTATCGACGCGGCAAAGCAAGAGTCGATTGACGCGATTGTAGAGGCTGTCGAGCGCAAGAACGCCGGGAAGCTCAAGAGGGTGGTGGTGATGGGATGTCTTTCGGAGCGCTATGCAATACAGCTTGCTGAGGAGATTCCGAACGTTGACGCGTTCTACGGCTCTCACCACCTTAAGGAAGTGGCGGCCGAGCTGGGCTTCGATTTCAAGCGGGAACTCCTGGGTGAGCGACTGCTTTCTACGCCCTCGCATTTTGCCTACTTGAAAATCTCCGAAGGATGTGATCATCCGTGCTCGTTCTGCGCTATTCCGTTAATGCGCGGGATGCATCGGACAAGACCGCTCGAAGAAGTCGTCACTGAAGCACGCCGGCTCGCTGCCAAAGGAGTGAAAGAGTTGATTCTCATCGGGCAAGACACGACCTGCTATGGACTTGACCTCTATGGCAAAAGGCGGCTGGACACACTCCTTCGCCAGCTTTCAGCGATTGAGAGCATTGAATGGATTCGGTTGATGTATGCGTTTCCGGGCGGATTTCCGACAGAGATCCTGAACGTGTACCGTGACTCGCCTAAGCTTTGCCGGTATCTGGACATACCGGTTCAGCACGCATCCGACGGTGTGCTGAAGTCCATGCGCCGTGGCGTCACGAGCCGGGCTTTGCGGGAACTCCTGCGAACGATCCGGGAGGCGGTCCCCGACGTTGCACTTCGAACCACACTGATCGTCGGATACCCAACTGAAACGGAAAAAGACTTTGAGATAATGTGTGACTTCGTGAAAGAAATGAAATTCCACCGCCTTGGGGTATTTACGTATTCCCAGGAAGAAGGCACGTCAGCCTATGATCTGGGTGATCCCATTCCTCAGGAGGTCAAGGAGGAACGACGGGATCGCATTATGCAGCTCCAGCAGGAAATCTCGCACGAACGCAACCAGGAGTTGATTGGAACCAAGGGGATGGTGCTGTTCGACCGTTGCGAAGGTGAATTCCTTGTCGGACGAACTCAGTGGGATGCGCCGGAGATTGATCAGGAGGTGTACGTGCGACAACACGACGGACTGGCGCCGGGCAACTTCGCGACGGTGCAATTTGTTGACGCGACTGAGTACGATGTGTACGGGGAGATTCACGAAAGCGGTGATTGAACTCTGGGGGAAGGAAGGCATTCTATGAAAGTGATAACCATGCTTCGGTTAGGGATGTTGGTGGGAGCATTCGTGGGTTGGGGACTTGTGAAAGCTCACGCTCAGGTTGAGATGCAGAATCCTCCGCTCGAGGTTGGCCCCACTTTCTACTTTGATGCAATCAGCTACGCATCGGATCAGCCACGGAAGTCGCGTATCGACGCCTATGTGCAAGTCCCTCATGAAGAAATCCGATTTCTGAAAGAGGAAGATCACTTCATTGGACGCTATGAGGTGACGCTCAGCATCTTCGCCTCAGCGCAACAACTCGTACACGAGCGCATGTGGAGTGTCGATGTGCGTGTAGGCGACTTCGCTCAGACCTCGTCGAATCGGATGTACAGCCTCAGCCAGCGGAGCCTTGAAGTCGATCCGGGGAACTACCAGATTACTGTTCAGGTGCGTGATCAAGAATCTCGCAAAACCACGCAGACGCGGCGTGCGCTGCTGGTGACTGATTTCTCGAAGGACTCTCTGAGCCTGAGCGATATCATGCTCGTGAACCGTCTCTCGACAGAAGGTGAGAGGAAGAGCATCGTGCCGAACATCTCCGGCAACATCAGTCGCGTCTCCGACGGCTTCTTCTTGTTCTTTGAGGCGTATGCTCCATCGGAGATCGACTCACTGGATGTCACTTGGATGGTTTTCAATCTCAAGAAAGCGGAAGTCTTCAGGCGCAATCAGATTGAAGCCATCACGGGACACAAAACGCAGCTCTTCCTGAAGGTAGACAGTTTGAATCTACCGATGGGCACATACTTCTTGACCGTCAATGCTGCCCCAACAGCCAGCCGCTCAAAGGCGTCCCTCAAAGATGCCAAGGCGACGACTTCACGAACGTTTACGGTTCGCTCCATCGACCTTCCCGTTGCGATCTTCGATTTGGATAAGGCGGTTGATCAGCTCATCTATATCGCTCGCGAATCCGAGCTTCAGTATATTCGCGAAGCGACGGATGCAGAAGAGAAGCGCAAGCGATTCGTGGAGTTCTGGTCGAAACGGGATCCCGATCCACAGACGCCGCGGAATGAGCTGATGGAGGAGTACTACGCGCGCGTCGAATACGCGAACCAGAACTTCAAGCACTACCTGGAAGGCTGGAGGACCGATATGGGGATGGTCTACATTCGTTTCGGTCCACCAGAAAACATCGAGCGGCATCCCTTCGAATACAACTCGAAACCGTACGAGATTTGGTACTACTATCAACTCAATCGGCAATTCATCTTCGTTGACGAAACCGGATTTGGTGATTATCGACTACGATATCCCACGACGGACTTGTGGGGAAGGATCCGCTAGGTGTGAGGCTGACGATAAGTGACAGAAAAGCCAGAGCGGAGTATTCTTCGCCTGGCTTTTTGCGTTTTCTCGCTTTGGGATTGGTCTTTGCGCATCTCGTAATGTGGCATGCATCTGCAGACGACAAGCGCATTCTCCGGTCCATTTCGCTCGTGGGGAATCGTGCGTTCTCCACCGTAGAGATCAAGACATGGATGGAGAGCAAAGAAGGCAGACCGCTTGTCGCCTCCGATCTGGAACGTATCGTTGCGCGTTACGTCGATGAGGGCTACCCCTTCGCTCGTATCGATTCGGTGGCGGTAGCCTCAGCCGGTGATAGCAACACGGTCGATCTTTCGATTTGGCTTGATGAAGGACAACTCGCGATTGTTTCTTCGCTTCGATTGATCGGCGTCAAGTCACTCCCTGAACAAGAGCTCAGTGCGTCGCTTGAAACAAGCGCGGACAAGCCTTTCATTCCGCGGGTGCTGGAGAGAGACATTCAAAACCTGTTGAAGCTCTATGAGCGAGGCGGCTACCCCTTTGCGAAAATCGAAATTGATGATATTTCGTTCCAAGAGGATTCTGAGAAGGTGCGTGCCTCCATTACACTGGAGGTGATCGAGGGGAATCCGGCAAGGCTGACAGGTTTACGAATCGAAGGCAACACCTCAACCAAAGCGGATGTGATCCTGCGCGAGGCAAGAGTTGCCGAAGGGGAGCTTTTTCGAGGAGACCAACCAGAGAAGATCAAGAGGAGATTGGAACGACTGCATCTCTTCTCGTCTGTCTCGCTTCCTGAGCTCTACGTCAACGACGATGGCACCGCAGGTTTGATCATGAAAGTCACTGAAGGGAACTCCAACCGCTTCGACGGAATCGTCGGCTATGTTCCTTCTGGCGTTGCTGGCGGTGGGGGATATTTTACAGGATTGCTTAACGTAGAATTCCTTAACATCTTGGGGACGGCGCGCAGACTCTCCGCACGTTGGTATCGTGAGAACCAAAGCACACAGGAGGTTGAGCTCCGCTATCGAGAACCCTGGGTGGCATCGTATCCGGTGAATGCCGAAGCGGGATTCTTCCAGAGGAAGCAGGACTCGACCTATGTTCATCGGCAGTACACCCTCATGACAGACGTGATTGTATTCGATGATTGGAGCCTTGGTCTCTCGTTTTCTCAAGCGAATGTCTTCCCTGCCGAAGGTTTTGGCAGCAAAGTAATAAGCGAAAGCCGCACGACGACTTTCGGCATCTCCGTGTCGTACGATTCTCGTAATGATCCGATGACGCCAACCGAGGGCTTCAGATATCGGACTGAGTACCATACCGGTGTGAAGGAAATAACGAAACCCATTCTGTCAACCGGCGACACGCGCAACGCAACTCAGCGGCTTACGATGGATTTTGAACACTTCGCTTCTTTCTTCAACCGCCAGGTCCTGGCTACAAGCGTCTATGCGAGGGACTTTCGCAGCGCAACGACCGAGTTGAGCGATCTCTTCAGACTGGGCGGCGCGAATACCCTCCGTGGCTATCGGGAGGCGCAATTCCTCGCCTCACGGCTTGTCTGGTCGAACGTCGAGTATCGAATCCTCGTTGGATCGCGGTCGTACCTGTTCGGGTTCGTAGATGCCGGATATGTGTTCACTCCCGAACGACGTGATGTTGGTTTGCTGAAAAGTGAGCAAACAAAACTCGGATATGGTGTTGGTGTTCGACTTGATTCTCCACTGGGTCTTCTTGGCGTCAGTCTCGCATTTGGTCAAGGCGACACTTTTAGTACGGCAAAATTGCACATTCGGTTGATCAATGAATTCTAGGACGTTCAACGCCTATATCGAGCTTCTCAGGCCGCTGAATATCGGAATCGTCTTCTTGACGATAGCGGCGGCAGCAGTCATCGCTGACGCACGTATCGCGGACTGGCTCGTTGTGGTCCTTGCTGCACTGGCCGGTGCCTTGATTGCAGGCGGAGGCTACGCTCTCAATGACTACTTCGACCTGGAGATCGACAGGATCAACAGGCCGTCTCGTCCCTTGCCCCGTGGGGTGGCGAGCAAGGAGGGGGTGGTGTGGGTTTGGGGAGCGACATCCGCCGTCGGGATCCTTCTGAGCGCTTACCTTGGTTCATACACGTTTGCGATCGCAACGTTCTGGGTGGTCTCGCTGTATTTCTACAACCGCACCTACAAGCGGACAATCTTTGCCGGGAACGTACTCGTCGGCCTTATCACCGGTCTTGCGTTTGTGTATGGTGCCGTGGCAGTTGGAAATGTGGAGCGTTCATGGTTTCCTGCGCTGTTCGCATTTCTTATCAATGTTGCCCGTGAGCTCGTCAAGGACGTCGAGGATCTCGAGGGAGACGCAAAGGAGAACGCTCAGACCCTGCCGGTGAAATACGGCATCAAACCGGCATTGATGCTGGCATCGTTGACGATCATTCTGCTTGTTACCGCGACGGTTCTCCCCTATTCCAGCGGCATGTATACTATCGAATACTTGATCATTGTTGCTCTTGTGAATGTAGCTCTTCTTTATGTTGTGATCTCTATGTGGATGGACCGAAGTCCCTCGAATTTGAAGAAGCTAAGTCTTATCTTAAAACTCAATATGATCCTCGGGCTCATCGCTATTTTTGTCGGATCATAGCCCTTCATGTTTTGACGATGATGAGCAAATCGTCCGTACAACGTCCCTCGCTGGATATCGAGCGTAGGTTCTGGGAACAGGGGATGGAAACGATCGCCGGCGTTGATGAAGCGGGACGCGGGCCGCTCGCAGGTCCCGTCGTTGCAGCAGCAGTCATTTTCCCGAAAGGACTCTATCTGGACGGAGTAAACGATTCGAAGAAGGTCAGCGAGAAGAAACGAGAAGTACTCTATCATGCGATTCACGAACACGCGCTGAGCGTCGGCGTCGGTATCGTCAGCCACGAAGTCATCGATCGGATCAACATCTTCCAAGCTTCTATTCTCGCTATGCGGAAAGCGGTCGAGAGACTGAGTCTTGTGCCGGAAATCGTTTTGGCGGATGGCAACTGCTTTGCCCACGATACTCTTCGGTATGAGAATATCGTCCACGGTGACTCACAATCGTTTGCCATTGCTGCGGCATCGATCATTGCGAAAGTCACGCGAGACCATTTGATGAGAGAGTACCACGAAGTGTTTCCGGTCTACGGTTTTGACCGGCATAAAGGGTACGGAACGATGCGGCATGTCGAGGCCATTAAACAGCACGGCTTGTGCGAGATCCACCGAAGGAGCTTCCACATGCCGAAGCTCACGATGCCAAGCATGGAGGTGCCTCGCCATTGAACAGCAGAAAGGAGGGCTCGCGCGGGGAGGACCTGGCCGCCGAGTATCTGGCGAAAAATGGGTATTCGATTCTCGAGCGTAACTTCCGGTTCGAGCGAGGCGAAGTCGATTTGATCGCGAGGGATGGTGATGAGCTTGTTTTCATCGAAGTGAAGGCGCGGCGATCTGACGCTTTCGGTCTGCCTGAGGACGCCATCACGCCGCAGAAAGAGGAACAGATCAAGAGAGTCGCTGAGGGCTATCTGTTCGAACGGCAGATCGAGAACCAGGCGTGCAGGTTTGACGTGGTTGCCATAACGTATAATCAAGGGAAATCCGACATCCGCATCATCCGCAACGCGTTCTAGCTTGTGTGAGTTCAAATCGTTTGTCAAGAAGGATTGGATAGAAAGTAGGTCAAGTTTCCTATGAATTTCCTGAATAACCACGCCGCGATCTACACCGACTTTTACCAGCTCACCATGGCGCAGGGGTACTTCCTGTCGGGACGCGCAAGTACCACGAGTTGTTTCGACTACTTTTTCAGGGAGAACCCGTTCAACGGCGGCTACGTGATTTTCGCCGGACTCACGGACGTTCTGGAAATCATTGAAGACCTTCGTTTCGAGCAAGACACGCTTGACTATCTGAAGAGCCTGGGATTCAGGGATTCGTTCCTGGAGTATCTCAAGTCATTCAAGTTTCGCGGAACAATCACATCGGTCAAAGAGGGAGAGATCGTGTTCCCGCTCGAGCCGCTGCTGCGCGTCGAGGGAACGCTCATCGAAGCTCAGCTCGTCGAGACGCTCCTGCTCAATTTTCTGAATTTCGAATCACTGATCGCGACGAAGGCTTCCCGGATCAAAATGGCCGCTGATGGAAGGCGCATCGTCGATTTCGGTCTTCGGCGAGCGCAGGGCCTGGGTGGCATCCACGGCACCAAAGCAGCGATCATCGGCGGGGTTGATGCGACTTCAAATGTGTACGCGGCTTTCCACAACGGATTCTCGGTGTCAGGAACGCAGGCACATTCGTGGGTCCAGAGCTTTGGAGATGAGCTGGGTGCATTCAGGAAGTATGCGGAGTTCTATCCGGACAAATGTATACTCCTTGTGGACACGTATGACACCCTGAGAAGCGGTGTGCCGAACGCTATTCGGGTGGCAAAAGAACTGGAACGATCCGGCAATCGCTTGATCGCCATTCGACTAGACAGTGGTGACCTCGCTTACTTGAGCAAGCGCGCACGACAGATGCTCGACCAGGCTGGCCTGTCGTACGTGAAGATCGTCGTGTCGAATCAGTTGGATGAGTACGTGATCCGAAGTCTTCTTGAAGATCAGGGAGCGCCGATTGATACTTTCGGCGTCGGCACGCGGCTGATCACCGGGCAGACCACCGCGGCGCTCGATGGCGTGTACAAACTCAGTATGTCTGACAATGTCCCACGGCTGAAGTTCTCGGAAAACTACACGAAGCTGACGCTGCCTGGCGTCAAGACAATCTTCCGATTCCTCAACGGCGAAGGGCAGTTCTATGCTGACGCAGTAGCGCTCGGTGACGAGTCAACGCCGGAAAACATCATCCATCCATTCTTCCCTGAACAGCGAAGCAGCCTGAAACACTGCACGTCGGAAGCGATCATGCAGAGAGTGATGGCGAATGGAACAGTGCTCGTGAAGAGCTCAGCGCAGGAGAGCGCAGCGTACGCAAAAGAACGGTTGTCGCACCTGCCACCTGAGCATAAGAGATTTGAATATCCGCACATCTACAAGGTTGGCATCACGCCAAACCTACTGAGTCTGCGGACGAAATTGGTTGACGAGTTTCACCAACAGAA